>NZ_JAESIH010000041.1:7103-104291 GCF_016756745.1 Aminivibrio sp. | reverse complement strand
TCTTCGCCTTTTCAGTCATAATGATTGCACCTCTCTGGTGAAGGGTTGTGTCTTCGTAAACACTACCTTACCACTGTTCTCCGAACAGTCCAGAGAGGTTTTTTATTTTTTAGGGTGCGGATTTAGGTTCCCCCTAAATCCGCAGGCAGCGGGGAATGTCACCGGAACTCGCTTGGGCGGGGGGTGCAGATTGTCGTTCGTGACAACTGCCCAAGCGAGTCCCACGGCTCCCTGCGTTCGCCGGTTGCCTGCTTGTGAAACCGACATCCGTGTCGGTTTCTCTCACCTCAGGCGCCTTTCCCCAGGGGATAATCTCTTCGCCCCTGGGGAGGGCGAATTCACCTTATGCCCGGCGACACTCCCTCTGCCTGAAAAATTAGCGGATTTAGGTTCCCGCCGCATTTCCTGTGGAATTTTTCTTCCGCCCTCTACTTCGCCTGCTCCGCCATCGCGGCGGCTTTCTCTTCAAGGACCTTCGCGTGGGCGATCCTGATGGCCCTGAATTTCTCCACTCCCGTTCCGGCAGGGATGAGGTGGCCGATGATCACGTTTTCCTTCAGCCCCTCGAGGGGATCGATTTCACCCTTGACCGCCGCTCCGGCCAGAACCTGGGCCGTCTGCTGGAAGGACGCCGCGCTCAGGAAGCTGTCCGTGGCGAGGGCCGCCTTTGTTATGCCGTGGACGAAGGGCTTTACTTTCGGTCCTTCCCGTAGCTTCCTGACGAAAGTCACCCGCTGGATGATCTTCTTTTCATCCTTCCGGGGGCCGCCCATGGGGCGGACCACCACTTCCTGCAGGTCGGGGCAGCCGGCGAGGGCGTCGATCACGGACTGGTTGACTTCCGCCCCGGCGTCCGCCAAAACCTGTCCCATCCTGTCGGTTACGGGTTCGAGCAGCACTTTGCCGTAAATTTTCGCCGAAAGGAGCTCCCGGAGGAAGCGGTCTCTCGAGAAAATGGATCCGTCGATCTCAATGGCCGAAACGGAACCGTCGAGAATTCCTTTAATAATGGAGGCATCCACCAGCTGCGGGATATCCGTCATGCCGTTCCCTTCACGGTCGATGGCCTGGGTCAGGGGCTTGCCCCACTTGTCCTTGAGGCTCTCCTCGAGCTTGTCGGGTATGTTGACCCGCTCCACCGAATGCCACAGGACAATGGAGGGGACGTTGAGCTCTCTGCACCGGGCGGCATCCTTCGCCGTGAAGACCCGATCGGCCTTCGCGACGAGTTCCCCGTCCACGATGATGTTTTCGGCGAGATAGACTCCGTCGGCGAGCTTTTCAAGAATCTCGCCGTCCCGAACAAGCAGGGGTGTCGGGTCGTCGGCGGTGATGATGCCCAGATGTCCCAGGGTCAGGTGCGTTCCGGCGGGGATTTCCTTGCCGTCGGAAGATGTAAAGGAAGTGATGAGATCCATGCCCTCCATCTGCTTCCTGAAAGCGGCCTCGCCCACGATGAGGGTGACGGGAACGCCTTCCTCGTCGTCCACCACCACGGAGGAGATCAGCAAGCCGGGGCGCAGTATCGTCCGGATGGCTTCCTCGTCCAGGGGGACGCCGATGTACCTGGCCACGGTCTCGTTGAGCTTCTGGGAGGAAACGTCCCGGAGAACCCTGCCCGAGAAGATACGCACCGCCTCGGCGATGTTCTCTTCGTTTTCTTTTTCTATCCGGGACATCTCGGCGTCGATGTCGTCGGTCCACACGAGATCGCCCGCCACGAAGGACGTGTCTCCTTCCTCGGTGATCTTGACCCTGTTCACCGGCGCAACCTTCCGCAGGATGACCTCGATGTGCTTGTTGTTGATGGACACACCCTGGGAGCGGTACACTTCCTGGATCTCGTCCACGAGCGCCCGCTGGACCGCCTCGATCCCCTCCACCTCGAGAAGCTGCTGGGGATCCACGTTGCCCTCGGTGAGCTTGTCGCTCTTCCTGACCTCGTCGCCTTCCTTGATAAGGAGATTCTGAATGATGGGGATGTTATGGATGGTCTTCTCCTCACTCTCACCGCTTTCGGAGGTGATGATGACCTTCCGTTTGCCTTCCATGACCCGGACTTCACTGACCCTGCCGTCCACGCCGGCCAGGTAGGCAACCTTCTTGGGCCGGCGGACTTCAAAGAGCTGTTCGATCCGGGGGAGACCCTGGGTGATGTCCTCGCCGGTGAGGCGGACGCCGCCCGTGTGGAATGTCCGCATGGTGAGCTGTGTTCCCGGCTCGCCGATGGACTGGGCCGCCACGACACCCACGGCCTCGCCGATGGGAACTTCCTTCCTGGTGGCCAGGTCCATGCCGTAGCACACCTGGCACACTCCATGCCGGAGGCCGCATGTCAGAGGACTCCGGACCCACGCGGAGTCGATGCCCGCCTTTTCTATCTTTTCCGCCGTCTCGAAGGAGATGCATTCACCCTTCGCCGCGATCACGGCTCCGGACGCGGGGTCGGTGATGTCGTACAGGGCGGTGCGGCCGTAGATCCTCTCCGAAAGGGGGATCATGACCTTGCCGTCCTGCCTCAGGGGTTCGATGCAGATGCCCCTGTCCGTGCCGCAGTCATGCTCCGTGATGATGAGATCCTGGCCCACGTCCACGAGCCGCCTGGTGAGATATCCGGACTTGGCCGTACGGAGGGCGGTGTCGGCAAGCCCCTTCCTGGCGCCGTGGGTGGAGATGAAGTACTCGAGCATGTTCATTCCCTCGCGGAAGTTCGCCGTGATGGGATAGTCGATGATCCGCCCCGACGGGTCGGACATGAGGCCGCGAATTCCCGCCATCTGCCCCATCTGGCTTCTGCTTCCCCTGGCGCCGCTGTCGCTCATCATGCGGATGGGGTTGGTGCGCTTCATGTGCTCCACAATGCTGTCGGCAATGGCCCTTGACTTCTCGGACCAGAGGCTTTCCTTCTGGAAAAGATACTCGTCCTGGGTCAGGATGCCCATGTTGTATTCGGACTTGAGCTCCTCGTCCTGTTCCATGGCCTGTTTCGTCAGCTCGGCCTTTTCCGGCGGGATGATGATGGACTGGACGCCGAAGCTGATGCCGCTCCGGGTGGCCCACCGGTAACCCAGCATCTTGATGTCGTCGAGCATTTTCACCATGGCGACCCGGTCCACCATGTCGTAGGCTCTGTCGAGGATGATGCCGAGGTCTTTCTTGCCGAGCTGGCGGTTGACGAACCGGAGTCCCTCGGGAAGTATGCTGTTGAAAATGACCCGGCCGGGGGAGGTTTCGATCCATTTTTCCCCGTCGCCCCACTCGGGAAGATTTTTCAGTTTTATTCTGCTGTCAACACTGACCACGCCGTGATTGAACGCCACGAGGGCGTCGTCCAGGTCGGAGAAGTGAGGCAGTTCTTCACCTTCCACTCCGTCCTTCATGTCGGTAAGATAGTAGATGCCCAGCACGATATCCTGGGTAGGCGTCATGACGGGGCGGCCGCTCGCCGGGGAGAGCAGGTTGTTCGCCGAGAGCATGAGCAACCTGGCCTCAGCCTGGGCCTCGATGGACAGGGGCACGTGAACGGCCATCTGGTCTCCGTCGAAGTCGGCGTTGAAGGCGGTGCATACCATGGGGTGCAGGCGGATGGCCTTGCCTTCCATGAGCACCGGTTCGAAAGCCTGGATGCCGAGCCTGTGAAGAGTGGGGGCCCGGTTCAACATGACGGGATGGTCCCTGATGATCTCCTCGAGGATTCCCCAGATCTCCTCCCGGCCCCGTTCGATGATCCGTTTGGCGCTCTTCACGTTGGGGGCGAGGCCCCGCTCAACGAGCTGGCGGATGACGAAAGGCTTGAAGAGCTCCAGGGCCATCTGCTTCGGCAGGCCGCACTGGTAGATCTTGAGCTGGGGGCCGATGACGATGACGGACCGTCCGGAATAGTCAACCCGCTTTCCGAGGAGGTTCTGGCGGAACCGTCCTTTCTTGCCCCGGAGCAGGTCGGTAAGGCTCTTGAGGGGACGGTTGCCCGCGCCCAGCACTGCCTTGCCCATGCGGCCGTTGTCGATGAGAGCGTCAACGGCTTCCTGGAGCATGCGTTTCTCGTTGCGGATGATGATCTCGGGAGCCTTGAGTTCCTGAAGCTTCTTCAGACGGTTGTTCCGGTTGATGACCCTGCGGTACAGGTCGTTGAGGTCAGACGTGGCGAACCGGCCGCCGTCGAGCTGCACCATGGGGCGCAGGTCGGGCGGGATGACCGGCAGGACTTCGAGAATCATGGACTTGGCCGTGGATTTGTTCTTCCGGAAATCCTCCGCGACCTGGAGCCGCTTGATGAGCTTCCGCTTCTTCTGGCCCGTGCTATCGGAGACTTCCTCCCGGAGGGCCGCGCCGAGCTGGTCGAGGTCGATCCGTTCGAGGAGAGCCTGGACACCATCGGCGCCGATGCCTGCCCGGAATTTTTTGTCATAGGCGGCGCAGAGGGCGTACTCTCGCTCGAGAATAATGTCCGCCGGCGAGAAGGGGGAGATCCCCTCTTCGATAACCACATAGCAGGGATCCTCCACCGTGATGACTTCCTTCTGGGCGGTGAACCTCCCGGGAAATTTCTGGCTGTAGAACCGGAACTCGCTTTCGGAGAGGATATCGCCCTTTTCAAAGGGAAGATGGACGGCAGCGGTGACCACGAAGGCCTCCTGATTCCCGACCGCGGCCCGTTCGAATTCAAAGGTGTCGCCGTGGCGTTTTCTGAGGCGCTCAAGGTCGGCGGCAGATATGACCGCTCCCACGGCGCAGGAGGGATCGTCAGGTATGGTGACGAGGGTGAAGGCGGTCTCCACCTTGAAGCTCTCGTCGCCGTACTCCGTCTTAAACCGGGAAACCTGCCCGGCGGAGAGAAGGTCGTTCTCGTTCACCGGAACATCGTCCACGGAGACGATCCGGAAGGCTTCCTCGGCCTTGAACTTGGGGTCGTAATGGCTGTGGATCCGAACCTCGCTTTCGGAGAGCACGTCGTTCTTCCGGGCAAGGTCGATCCGCCTGCCCTCCATGACCACCTTGTAGGCGGCCTCCCGCTGGCGGGTGGGGGCGAAGTAGACCACCTTCTCCAGGTCCTTGGTGGTGCAGCCCAGCAGCAGGCTGAGCCTGCTGGGGATGCCCCGGAGGTACCAGATGTGCACCACCGGCGCGGCGAGCTCGATATGGCCCATGCGCTCCCGGCGGACCCGGTTGTCGGTGACTTCCACGCCGCACCGGTCGCAGACGATCCCCTTGAACTTGGGGCCGCTGCGCTTATATTTTCCGCAGGCACACTCGTAGCTCTTGGTGGGGCCGAAGATGCGCTCGCAGAAGAGTCCGTCCTTTTCAGGCCGGAGGGTTCGGTAATTTATGGTCTCCGGCTTCTTCACCTCTCCGCTGGAAAGTTCCCGTATTCTTTCCGGGCTTGCGAGCTTGACCCGCACCCCCAGTATTTCCCTTCGGGCCATCAGTTTTCATCCCCTTCTTCTATGGACATGCCGTCAGGAAGCTCTTCGCCGAAGAGCATTTCCTCGGGAACGATTTCTTTCATTTCTTCTTCTCCGAAAACGGAGTCGCTTTTTTCCTTTTCTTCAGGCTCCTTCTCCTCGAAAACGGGGCGCTCCCTCGGGCCGGAATACCTTCCGAGAGGAAGCTCGTCCTCGTCATCGTCCATGAGCAGTTCGCCTATCTGTCCGTCACTGTATTTCACTTCCACGTCGAGACCCAGTCCCTGGAGTTCTTTCACGAGAACCCTGAAGCTTTCCGGAACACCGGGCTTTGTGAGATTCTGCCCCTTGACGATCCGTTCGTAGGTCTTGAGCCTTCCCCGAATGTCGTCGGACTTCACGGTAAGCATTTCCTGGAGGATGTTCGCAGCTCCGTACCCTTCCAGGGCCCAGACTTCCATTTCCCCGAACCTCTGGCCGCCGAACTGGGCTTTTCCGCCCAGGGGCTGCTGGGTGATGAGGCTGTAGGGGCCGATGGACCGGGCATGGATCTTGTCGTCCACGAGGTGGATGAGTTTGAGCATGTACATGCAGCCCACAGTGACCTTCTTTTCGAAGGGGTCTCCCGTCCGGCCGTCGTACAGGGTGATCATGCCGTCGGAGGTGAGCTCAGGATATTTATCTTTGCTGAGCTGCTCCAGCAGGTCGAAGATTTCCTTCTCCTTTGCTCCCTCGAAGACCGGTGTGGCCACCTTCCATCCGTTCTGGAAGGCCACGAATCCCATGATGGTCTCCAGCACCTGGCCGAGGTTCATGCGGCTGGGAACGCCGAGGGGATTGAGGACGACGTCCACCGGCGTGCCGTCGGGAAGGTAGGGCATGTCCTCCACAGGGAGAATCCTGGAGACGACGCCCTTGTTGCCGTGCCGTCCCGCCATTTTGTCTCCCACGGTGATTTTGCGGAGCTGGGCGACGTAGATCTTGACCACCTTGTTGACCCCCGGGCTGAGGGCGTCGGGGCTGTCGGCCCTGGTCATCTGCTTGACCGCCACGATTTTTCCCCGTGCCCCGTGGGGCACCTTGAGGGACGTGTCCCGGACTTCCCGGGCTTTTTCTCCGAAGATGGCCCGGAGGAGTTTCTCTTCCGGCGTCTGGTCGGATTCTCCCTTGGGCGTGACCTTCCCGACAAGAATGTCGCCGGCGTTGACTTCGGCGCCCACACGGACAATACCGTCCTCGTCGAGGTTTTTCAGCATGTCCTCGCCCACGTTGGGTATGTCCCTGGTGATCTCCTCGGGGCCGAGCTTGGTGTCCCGGGCCTCGATCTCGTACTCTTCTATATGGATGGAGGAATAGAAATCCTCCTTCACGAGCCGTTCACTGAGCAGGATGGCGTCCTCGAAGTTGAAGCCCTCCCAGGGCATGAAGGCGATGATCACGTTCCTCCCGAGGGCGAGCTCTCCTCCCTCGGAGGCCTGTCCGTCGGCGATGATCTGCCCCTTTTCGACCTTGTCTCCCTTGTGGACGATGGGTTTCTGGTGGATCACCGTGCCCTGGTTGGAGCGGCGGAACTTGACGAGGGGGTAGACATGGGATTCCGCTCCATTGCGGATCTCGATCCGGGTGGAATCCACGTACTCCACCACACCGTCCTTCATGGCCACGACACAAGACCCCGAATCCTTGGCGATGCGGTGCTCCACCCCCGTGCCCACCACCGGGGCCTCGGGTGCGATGAGGGGAACCGCCTGGCGCTGCATGTTCGAGCCCATGAGGGCCCGGTTGGCGTCATCGTGCTCAAGGAAGGGAATGAGCGCCGTGGAGGCGGAGACAATCTGCTTGGGCGACACGTCGAGGTAGGACACTTCCTCCCGGGGCACCGTGACGATGTTGCCCTGGAACCTGGTGAAACAATGCATCTCGGTGATCATTCCCTCGTCGTCCACGGGAGTGTTTGCCATGCCCACGTGCACCCTGTCCTCCTCGTCGGCGGACAGGAAGACGATTTCTCCGGTCACCCGGCCGTTCTCCACTTTCCGCCTGGGGGTGATGAGAAACCCGTACTCGTTGAGGCGGGCATAAGTGGCCAGGGAGGTCACGAGGCCGATGTTGGGGCCTTCCGGAGTCTCGATGGGGCAAACCCGGCCGTAGTGGGTATAGTGGACGTCCCGGGCTTCGAACCCGGCCCGTTCCCTGGAAAGGCCGCCGGGGCCCAGGGCCGAAAGCCTGCGCCTGTGGGTCACCTCGGCGAGGGGGTTCGTCTGGTCCATGAACTGGGAGAGCTGGCCCGAGCCGAAAAATTCCCGGAGGGAGGCCGCGATGGGGCGCACGTTGATCAGGTCCCTGGCCATGGCGTTGCTCAGGTCAGGAATGGTGGTCATTCTCTCCTTGGCGATGCGCTCCATGCGGAGCAGGCCGATGCGGATCTGGTTCTGGAGCAGCTCGCCCACGGAGCGGACCCGGCGGTTGCCGAGGTGGTCAATGTCGTCCCCCGTCTTATCGGGGTTTCTGAGTTCAATGATACCCCGGATGATTTCCACCAGGTCTTCCTTAGTGAGCAGGCGAACCTCCTCGGGGATCTCCAGGCCGAGCTTGCGGTTCATTTTGTACCGGCCCACGCGGCCGAGGTTGTACCGGCGGGGATCGAAGAGAAGACTGTGGACATATTCCCTGGCGTTCTCGATCCGGGCGGGTTCGTTGGGCCGGAGCTTGCGGAACAGCTCCACCATGGCCTCGTCTGTGTTGAAGGCCCCGTCCTTTTCAAGGGTGGCGGCAATGGCGGGGTCTACGTCCCATACCAGAACCTTCGTTCTGCCCATGCTCCAGAGCTTCTCGAGGTGTTCCTTGGTGATGGTCCTGTTCCTGGGCAGCACCGTGGAGCCGTCCTGGTCGAGGACGGACTCGGCGGACAGCATGCCCTTCACGTCCTCCTCGGTGACGTCCCTCTGCACCGTCTTCGCGTCGAAGAGGTCAAGGACGCCGTCGTTGGTGGAGGCGCCGAAGATTTTCAACAGGAGTGTGGCGGGAATCTTTTTCCTGTTGTCGATGTTGACGGAGATGAGATCCCCGGAGGTCAGGCTGAACTCGAGCCAGGCTCCCCTGTCGGGGATTATTTTCGCGGAATAGGCTTCCTGGCCGGTAATCAGTTCATCCTTGGTGAAATAGACGCCGGCGGACCGGGCGAGCTGGTTGACCACCACGCGCTCCGTTCCGTTGATGATGAAAGTGCCCCTTCCCGTCATCAGGGGGAAGTCGCCGAGAAAAATTTCCTCTTCCTTCATCTCTTTCGTTTTGCGGTTCACCAGCCTAATGGTGGCCCTTATGGGGCGCGACCAGGTAAGGTCCCTCTGGCGGGATTCCTCTTCCTCTGTGGAGGGTTCGTCGAGAAGATACTTGACGAACTCGAGGGCGAAGGAGCCGTCATAACTTTCGATGGGAAACACTTCGTGGAGCAGTTCCTGCAGTCCCTGCGGAACCCGCGCATCCGGAGCGGTGTCTTCCTGGTAGAACCAGTTGTATGAGTCGCGCTGCACCTCGATCATGTCGGGAATCTCGACAAGATCCCGGGCACGCCCGAAGGTCAATCTCTGGCGCTCGCTGCTGACGGGAACAAATTCGGCCATGAACTGTATGACCTCCCTGAAAAGATTGGTGGGAAATGAGTACTGACAAATAGAAAAGATAACAAAAAGGCCGTATTATGTCAACGGACATAATACGACCTTTAGAAAAAAGGTTGCTGTTTTCTTCAGTATGGTGCCGAGGCGGGGACTCGAACCCCGACAGGCTATCGCCCACTAGAACCTGAATCTAGCGCGTCTACCAATTCCGCCACCCCGGCTTGAATCACGAGGGTAATTTTAGCAAGGCCCGGAGCCTTTGGCAAGCCTTATTTTTCCGGACCGCTATTCTTCTCTCCGGAAGACGCTCTTTCCAGCCGATCCCTGAGGGCGAGGGCGATGCCGGCATCGTCCTCCGGCCGCTGGGCGACGATGATCGCCGCTCCTGACGACTCGAGGACCCTGAGGGCGTGGAAAAGCCCCCGGGCATAGTTTTCCGTCGTGGAGAACCGGAGGGAAAGCTCTCCGTCCGTCTCGCCGGGAGCGAAAAGAATCTCGGGACCGTCCATGCCGATCCAGGCAATCGGCCCCCCGAAGGCGAGGGCCTTCTCCCTCGCCCCGGCTCCGTCGTGAAGGATCAATGGAACAGCCGGGGCATAATGGCGGTACCTCGTTCCCGGAGAGCGGCGCACGTTGCCGCCGGAACGGAGAACCGGCTGCCCCGTCCTGGCTTCGATCTCCTCCACGGGACATCCTCCCGGCCGCAAAAGAACCATATGTTCCCCGGTGATGTCAAGGACCGTGGACTCGAGCCCCACCGACGTGGCCCCCCCGTCGAGGACGAGGTCCACCCTGTCTTCCAGGTCCGACGCCACGGCCAAGGCGTCCGTGGGGCTGGGGCGGCCGCTCGAGTTGGCGCTCGGCGCGGCCACGGGCAAGCCTGCAGCCGCGATCAGGGCAAGGGCTACGGGATGGGAGGGCATCCGCACCGCCACAGTGTCGAGGCCGGCCGTCACCTCCTGCGGCACCGTTCCACGGGAGGGGAGGACCAGGGTCAGGGGACCCGGCCAGAAGAGGTCCATGAGCCGCCTGGCTCTTTCGTTGACCAGAACGGCCGACTCCGCGTCCCCGGGAGAGGAAAAATGGAGGATCAGGGGATTGTCCGAAGGGCGTCCCTTGGCGGCGTAGATTTTTGCCGCCGCCGCCGGGTCGAGCCCGTTGGCACCGAGGCCGTAGACGGTCTCTGTGGGAAAGGCGACGAGACAGCCGCCGCGCAGAAGTTCCGCAGCCTCCCCGATGACCTTCGGATCCGGGTTCCAGGGATCCACGGCGAGAATGCGGGGGGAACTCACTGGGCATCACCTCCTGAAAAACGCGACAGAAAGGCGCGCCGGAATTCCGGAAATCGTCCCTCCAGGATGGATGCGCGCATTTCCTCGCCGAGCCGGATCACGAACCTGAGGTTGTGCCAGCTGCACAGCCTCGAGGCGAGGATCTCCCCTGAGCGGTAAAGGTGGCGGATATAGGCCCTGGTGAAGGTCCGGCAGGCGTAGCAGTCGCATTCGGGGTCCACCGGGGTGAAATCCCGCTCGTACTGTTTTTTCTTGATGTTCACCGCGCCTGAGGGTGTGAAGAGGGTTCCGTTCCTCCCGTTCCGTGTGGGGAGAACGCAGTCGAACATATCGATGCCCCGGGCAACTCCCTCAACAAGGTTGTCCGGCCGTCCCACTCCCATGAGATACCGGGGTTTGCCGGAGGGAAGCACGCCCTTCAGACTGTCGAGGATTCGGTACATGTCCTCGTGGGGCTCTCCCACGGAGAGGCCGCCCACGGCGTAACCGGAAAAATCCAGGGGAATGATGTCCTCCGCCGAGCGGAGCCTGAGGTCCTCCCAGACGGAGCCCTGGACGATGCCGAACAGGGCCTGCCGCTGCCGCCCCTGCCATTCCCGGGCGTGGGCCTCCTTCGACCTGGCGGCCCAAAGGGCCGTGCGCCGCACCGCCCCTTCCGCATCCTCCCGGGAACAGGGCCAGGGGGCACACTGGTCGAAACACATGGCGATGTCGCTGCCGAGTCTTTTCTGCACCGACATGGACCACTCGGGGTTCATGACGTGAGGTGTCCCGTCGTGGTGAGACCTGCACCAGACCCCTTCATCGGAAATCCGGTTGAGGGTGGAGAGAGAGAAGACCTGGAAGCCTCCGCTGTCGGTAAGAATGGGCCTCTTCCACTGCATGAATCCGTGGAGCCCTCCCCCTTCGGCGATGATGTCCGCGCCGGGCCTGAGATAGAGGTGGTAGGTATTGGCCAGGATGATCCCGGCTCCCATCTCCTCGAGTTCGAAGGGAGCCATAGCCTTCACGGTGGCCTGGGTCCCCACGGGCATGAAGACCGGGGTTCGTATCTCCCCCCGGGGGGTGCGGATGGTTCCCGCCCGGGCCCCGGTGACGGGACAGACGGCCTCCAGGGTAAAACTGAAGGCCGTGTCAGGGGCGCTCATCGTGCCGCCTCCCGCCCGGCGCAGGGATCTCCCCACCGGAAGAGGCGGTCCGCGTTGGCCGATACGGTCCGGGCCAGGTCTTCAACGGAAACAGCCCGGACTTCCGCCGCCGTTTCATAGACAAGTTTCACGAAGGCGGGCTCGTTGGTCTTTCCCCTGTACGGTACAGGGGCCAGGTAGGGGGAATCGGTCTCAAGGAGAATCCGGTCCGCAGGCAGGCTGCGGAACAGCTCCCGGAGCGAGCCGTTCCGGGCGAAGGTCAGGGGACCGGCGAAGGAGAGGTAGTACCCCGCCTCGAGAAAGAATGACGCCTCCTCTTCCGTGCCGGAGAAGCAGTGGATGACGCCGGTGGTTTCCGAGGCCCGCTCTTCCCTGAATATGCTGATGATGTCCCCGTAGGACTCCCGTCCGTGGACCACCAGGGGAAACCCCGACTCGAGAGACCAGCGGATGTGGGCCCGGAAGGATTCTTTCTGCTGCTCCCGGGGCGAATGATCGTAATGGTAGTCGAGGCCCGTTTCGCCGACGGCAACCACCCGGGGAGAGGAAGCCAGCTCCGCAAGTTCCCGGGGAATCCCTTTCCCCTCCACGGAGCAGGAGGGAATGGAGGCGGCATCGTGGGGATGGACCCCCACGGCGGCAAATACCCCGAGGGAGGCGTACTTTTCCGCCGTGGCCACCGCCAGAGCGCTCGTAAGGATGGTGCTTCCCGCGAGGAGCATCCTGGCGACCCCGGCCTCCGACGCTCTTTTAAAGACGGCTTTCGCGTCTCCGTACTCGTTCCGCCCCTCGATGACGTGGCAGTGGGTGTCCGTCAGGACGGGGCAAGCCATCGTTCTGTCGTGATTTTCCATGGTCGTTACCTCTTTTTCTCTTCAATAAAAACCGGGAGTCTCCGGCACAGCTCCGCCGGAGACTCCCGGGAACTCCGTCCGGGACGCGGGCGTTCAGCTGACCCTGCAGCCCAGGGGGATGTCCCTGTCAGGTGTCAGGAGGGAGAGGGTGGTCTTTTTCCCGTCGCCGGCGGCCAGAAGCATGCCGTTGCTCTCCACTCCGCAGAGCTTGACCGGCTTCAGGTTGGCCACCACCACGATGCGCTTGCCCAGAAGTTCTTCCGGGGTGAAGAATTCCTTTATGCCGGAGACGATGGTCCGCTTCTCGTACCCGAGGTCGATGGATAGCTTGTAGAGCTTCTTCGACTTGGGGATCTCCTCCACGTTGATGATCCGGGCCACCCGGAGCTCCACGGCCCGGAAGGCGTCGATCTCAACGGTTTCCTCATGCTCCGGAGGGATCTCCGGTGCAGGGACCGGCGCTTTGGGAGCGGCCTTCCGCTCATCCCTGGCCGCCTTGTCTTTCCTCCATTCGTTCATGTCGATCCGGGGAAAGAGTACCTTCCCCTTGTTCACCTTCAGCCCCGGGGTTCTTTCGCCCCAGGTGAAGCCGTCGATGGCACCCTTCCGGAGATCTCCCTCCAGGCCGAGCTGCTCCCGCATGCGGGCCGCCGTGTCGGGGACGAATGGGGCCACGAGAAGGGAGGTGAGCCTGAGGACATCGTAGAGGGTGTTGAGCACCCTGTGTAGGTCCTCTTCCTTCCCTTCTTTGGCGAGCTTCCAGGGCATAGTTTCGTCGATGTACTTGTTGCCCCTGCCGATGAGCGCCCAGATGGCTTTCAGTGCATCGTCGAAGGCAAAAGCGGAGATCTTTTCGTCCACATCCCTGACGGTTTTTGCGGCAAGTTCGGCAATCTCCTGTTCGAGCTGCCCTGCCGGGCCCGAGGCCGGAAGGACACCGCCGCAGAAGTTGTCAACCATCTGGAGGGTCCGGTTGAGAAGGTTGCCCAGGTCGTTGGCGAGGTCGGAGTTGATTCTCCCCACCAGGGCCGCTTCCGAGAAGTCGCCGTCAAGGCCGAAGGGGACTTCCCTCAGGAGGAAATACCGGAAGGGATCCCGCCCGTAGCGCTTCACCATCTCGAAGGGGTCCACCACGTTGCCCTTCGACTTGGACATCTTCTCACCCTCCACGGTCCACCAGCCGTGGGCGAAGACGGACACGGGAGGATTCACGCCCAGGGCGAGAAGCATGATGGGCCAGACGACGCAGTGAAAGCGGATGATGTCCTTCCCCACGAGGTGGTGGGCCGAGGGCCAGTATTTCGCGAATTTTTCGGGGTCGTCGAGATAGCCGCAGGCGGTCACGTAGTTGATGAGGGCGTCGAACCACACGTAGATCACGTGGGCATCGTCGCCGGGAACGGGGATCCCCCATTTCAGCGTGGTCCGAGAGACGGACTGGTCCCGGACGCCGCTTTTCAGGAAGCTCACGATCTCGTTGTAACGGGTCCTTGGCATGACTCCCCGGAGGTTTGTCTCGTAGTACTCGAGGAGACGGGGCACGTACTTCGACGCACGGAGGAAGTAACTCTCCTCCTTCATCATCTGGAGGGGGAGCCTGCAGTCCGGGCAGGTTTTGTCCTCGCCCATGCTGCTTTCCGGCACGTAGGTTTCACAGGGGACGCAGTACCAGCCCTCGTAGGTTCCCTTGTAGATGTCCCCCTGGTCGAGGAGCTTTTTGAAAATGGCCTGCACTGTCCTGTAGTGGCGCTCCTCGGTGGTGCGGATGAAGTCGTCGTAGGAGATTCCCAGGGCGTTCCAGAGTTCCTTGAAGTTCAGAACCGTACGGTCCGCGAGCTCGATGGGAGTCAGCCCCTTGGCGGCGGCGCTCTGCTGGATCTTCTGGCCATGCTCGTCCGTCCCGGTGAGGAACATAACGTCATAGCCCTTCATGCGCTTGTAGCGGCACATCACGTCGGCGGCGATGGTGGTGTAGGCGTGGCCGATGTGGGGAATGTCGTTCACGTAGTAAATCGGGGTGGTGAGGTAAAAGGTTTTGTTCTCCTGGTTCAGGTTCTCCGGCATAACGGTTCCCTCCTGCGTTTCCTCGAATTCAGTCCTCCGCTTTTTCAGCGAAAAGGAACGATTTGACGTCATTTTTCGATAAACCATACTCCTTCGAGACGATTTTGACAACCTCCCGGGAGGAAAGGCCCTCCGAGAGCATGGCCCGGGCTGCTTCCTTCCACCGGTCCCCGTCGGGCTCCGGCGGGGAGGCTCCTTCCACCACAAGGACAATCTCGCCCCGGATTCCCCCGGCGACGGAATCCGCCAGTTCTCGAAGGGTGCCCCTCCGGGCCTCCTCGTACACCTTGCTGATCTCCCGGACAAGGGCCGCTTTTCTGTTTCCCAGGACGTCCGCTGTGTGGCGGATGTGCTTTTCCGCCTTGTGGGGAGAGACATAGAAGACAAGGGTGCACTGCAGGGGGGCCAGTTCCAGGAGGACCTTCTCCCGTTCTCCCTGTTTGTCGGGAAGAAAGCCGTGGAACAGGAACGGATGGGGCTGCAGCCCCGAGAGCACGAGAGCGGGGACGAAGGCAGTGGGTCCGGGCAGGACCGTTACGTCCACTCCCTCGGCGATGCACCGCAGGACGATTTCCCGCCCCGGATCGGATATGCCCGGGGTGCCCGCGTCGGAGATAAGGGCGACATTTTTCCCCTCCGCGAGCAGGGAGAGAAGGTGCTCCGCCCTGCCCTTTTCGTTGTGGGCATGGTAGGAGACGAGGCGGGCCGATATGCCGAAATGCCGCAGCAGCGGCAGGGATGTCCTGGTGTCCTCGCAGGCGATCACGTCGGCTTCTTTCAGCATCCGGACCGCCCGGGGCGACATGTCCTCAAGGTTTCCCACCGGGGTGGGGATCACTGCGAGCGGCATGGCAGTCCCTCCTTCGTATAGGCGGCCAGGAGCTCCTCCGTGTAGTTCCCCCGGCCGTCTTCGATGTAAAGGGGAGGCTCCACGGTCATGCCCGGTTTTCCACCCCGGAGGGCTTCCACAAGAACGACCGAGGCTTTTCTTCCCGGCAGAGGGTGGACGAAGCGGATTCTCTTCGGCTCCAGGCCCTGCTCCGAGAGGGATGCCAGGAGCTCTGCCGTCCGGCCGGCCCGGAAGACCACGTACATCCTTCCCCTGTGCTTCAGCAGGTAGCGGGCCGCCGCCGCCATGTCGCCGAGGGAGCACCAGATCCCCTGGCGGGCAGGCCGGTCCGAAGAGGAGGCGCTGGGCCTGCCGCAGCCGGGTTCCTCGTAGGGAGGGTTCATGGCCACGCAGTCGAAGAGCTGGGGGGGGAAGAGAGCTCCGGAATTCCTGAGGTCTCCCCGGACAACGGACACTCTTTCCGAAAGCCCGTTGAGGACGGCATTCTCTTCCGCAAGGGCCGCCAGCTCGTCCTGGATTTCGAGTCCGGTGACGGCCACAGCGGGGAATCGCAGGGCGAGGATCAGCGACACGGCTCCGGAGGCGCACCCGAGTTCCATCACCCTGCCCCCCGAACGGGGAAAAGTATCCCGTACGTAGGCTGCGAGGAGGATGGTGTCCACGTTGACCCGCGGCCCCCCGGCGGGCTGGCGGAGAGTAAGGGCACCGTAGAGAAGATCGTCCCTCGTGACGGTCATCGCCGTACCGCCCCGGAAAGCCTTCCGCCTTCCCTCTCCTCCGGCTCGGCCCAGTCCTCTACCTTCATGCCCACGACTCTGGACAGCCCGGGTTCCGCGAGGGTGACACCGTAGAGGATGTCGGCCCTCTCCATGGTGGCCCGGCGATGAGTCATGACGAGAAGCTGGATTCCCTTGCCCTGTCCCGGAGGGGAGGAGTATTCTTTGGCGAGATCACCGAACCTCAGGAGGTTCGATTCGTCCAGGGCTGCGTCCACCTCGTCGAGGACCGCCAGGGGCACCCCGGCCACCTCCATGGAGGCGAAGAGGTAGGCTATGGCGGTGAGGGTTTGCTCTCCGCCGGAAAGCTGGGCTAGGTTCTGGAGGTGCTTCCCGGGAGGCCGGGCCACGATTTCCACCCCGGCATCCCAGGCGGGGGAAGACTCCTCCTCTTCGCCCGAACCGACGGGTTCGGGGCCCTGAAGGCGGAGCCGGGCCTCCCCTCCGCCGAACAGCCTGCAAAAGAGGGAATTGAAGCGGGCGTTGATGTTCTCCAGGGCCTTGCCGAAAAGGGCTCCCACGTGGCGGTCCGTCTCGCTGATGATGCCCCGGAGTTCCCCTATGGCCGCCTGCACGTCCCCGAGCTGCTCGGAAAGGAAGGCAACCCGCGCGGAAAGGGACTGGTCCTCCGAAAGGGCGCCCCACTCCACTTCCCCGAGAGCCCGGAGTTCCCGTTCCAGCCTGCGGACCGCCGCCGATGCGGCTTCCCCTTCATCACCGGGGGGAGCCTCCGCTGAGCTGTACGGGTACTGTTCTTCCCACATCTCGGTGAGCTGCCTGAGCTCGCCTGCCAGGCTCTCCCTTTTCGAGGCCAGGGTCCGGGCCCGTTCTCCTGCGGCTCCGGCGGCCTCCACCGCTCTCCTGCTCCGGACGGAAATCCGGCCTGAGCGGGAGGCCAGCAGTTTTTCCTTGTCCAGCAGGGCGTGCAGGGCGGCCTCCTTGTCCCGTATCTCCCTGAAAAGGAGATACTGCTCCCGGCCCCACCGCTCAAGGCGCTCTTTCTCGACCCGCTCCCTGGCGAGGCAGTTCTCCCGCTCAGCGGCAAGGTAGGCAAGCCTCTCCCGGGTCCGCTCAAGTTCCGAGGCGGCCCGGATCCTGAGGGATGCCACGCTGGACAGGCGCTCCTGCAGAAGAACGCATGTATTTTCCGCTTCGGCGAGCCGTGCCGGAAGGGAGGATTCTTCATCGCCCCCGGAGGGAGACGGCATGGAAGCGAAAAGGATTTCCATCTCACCGTCGATCTCCGCCATCCGCTGCTCCCACGAGGCTGCATCGGCGAGAGCCCGGCGACGGTCGCGCTCCAACCGCTCACAGGCTTCCCGTTCAAGGTCCAGATCCCGCCGCTTTTCCTCCAGGCGTTTTCCGGTCTCCCTCAGTTCCATGGTGAGAGCTTCCTTTTCGGCGGACCGGGCCCGTTCCAGGGCTTCTTCCTTTTCGAGGGCGGCGGCCAGGGAGGCGGCCTCCTGTCTGACCCGGGCAAGATGCTCCTCGGCCTCCCTGATCCGTCGGCGCCGTTCGATGGCGCCCGCGGCGGCCCGCGTCCGTCCGCCGCTCACCGTGCCCGAGGGAAGGAACACTTCCCCTTCCAGGGACGCTATGGGATAGGAGGCCCCCCTGGAGGCGAGCTGCGCCCCCACGGAGTACTCCTCCACCAGCAGCAAGTCCCCGAGAATGTGGGAGACACAGGGCTTCCACTCCTCCGAGGGCGTGACGATCTCCAGGGCCCACCCCACGATCCCTCGGGCGGGAAGGATGGCCCTCCTGTCTGGAAATCGGGGACGGCTTTTCTCCAGGGGAAGGAAAGTGGCCCTTCCCGCCCGGCGTTCCTTGAGGAGGTCGATGCAGGCTCCCGCCTCGGCGATGGTCTTGACGAAAAGCCAGTACTGACGCCCTCCAAGGTAAGCCTCCAGGGCGGATGTGACCGACGGGGGACAGGAAAAGGACTCTGCGGCCACCGTCACGGGAACCTGGAGTTTTCCGAGGCGGTAGGCCGACGAGAGGAAACGGACGGGTTCGGGGTAGGATGAGCTCTCGGCCGTCTTCAGGTCCTCGGCGGCCGCATCGAGGGAAGCGGCTTCCTTCCGGGCCTTCTGGAGGGCCGATGCCGTCTTCCGGCAGGCCGCGAAGGCGTCGCCGTGGGCCTCCAGCACCTCGGCCTCCCTCCGTTCGAGATCGGTTATTTTCTCTTCCAGGGCGGCCGATTCTTCCCGCAGGGCGGCCAAAGCCTCCCTGGATGCCTTGATCCGGGCGTCGCAGTCTGCGAGAAAGGCCTCCCGGGATTCTCTTTTCGACCGGAGGGTCTCCTTTTCTCCACCTAGAGCCGAAAGGGCGGCAGAGAGGGATTTTTTGCGCTCCTGCTCTTTTTCAATGGCCGCCCGGAGTTGGTTCATCCGGCCCCGAAGCCTGTCCCTTTCTCCCGTCGCCGCAGCAAGCTCGGCAGAGAGTGAGTTCTCCTTCGAGAGTATTTCTCCGTTTTCCGCTCCTATTTCTCCGAGACGGACGGAAAGGCTTTTTTCCTCCCCTTCAAGGGAGGCCGTCCTCGAGCGGATCTCCCGAACGGCGGCGGCGGCGGCGAAGCAGCTTCTACGGAGCTCCTCCCTCTTCCTGATCAATTCCTCCCGGTCTCCGCGCAGGCATTTCACCCGTTCTTCAAGTTCCCCCCGCTCCCGGAGGGAGCGGCTGTACATTTGTTCCCACCGGTCTCTCCAGCGTATCCGGAAGGTTTCTTCCGCGCCGAGGGTACGGATTTCCTCCTCAAGGATTGCAAGGCTTTCTTCGAGAACGCGCCTCCGGTAAAAATAGTAGAGCCGTCGTTTTTCTTCCAGGGTGTCGGTTATGGCCTTGGCCCGGGACGCAAGGGCAACGGCGGGAGCGATCTCCTCCCTGCGGTTGCTGAGTTCGGCCGCAAGGGCCCCCAGCCGGAGGCTTTCCTCCTCCGCCGAGACGAGTTTTGCCGAGGTCTCGTTCCTTTTTCGGCGGTACTGGTCGATGCCGAAGAGAAGCTCGAGATGGGCCCTTCTCTGGGCCGGCCTCTGGCTGATGGCCTCCGCCACCTCCCCCTGTCCGATGAAGGCGAACTGATCGCCCTCGAGCTTCCAGAGCCTCTTCACCGCATCGAGGTCGGCGAGCCTGGTCCGGACGCCGTCCACGGTGATCACCGCACCGGTTTCCGGCGAAAAGGATCTCTTGAGGACGCAGCTTCCGGCGCCGGGAGTTCCGTCCTGTCGGATGAAAAGGGCCACTTCCGCCCTGGTCGCTGGAGGGATGCTCGCGCTTCCGGAGAAAAGCAGGTCTCCCTGCCTGACGATCCGGAGCCTTTGGAACCCTCCGTCGCCCAGCACCCACCGGAGGGCGTCGAGAAGGTTGCTCTTTCCGCTGCCGTTGGGTCCCACGATGGCGGTGAGCCCCGGCGAGAACACCAGGTCCTGGGAAGCCCCGAAACTTTTGAAGCCTTTAAGATGAAGACGTTCGATATACAACGAGACGGGCCTCCCATTTTTCCATCTGTTCCATTCTCCGCTCCACCTGCTCGAGGCCTCCCTGAGCATCCAACCGGAACTTGCTCCAGGCGAAGTCGGGAACCGCCGCGAGGAAGATCTTCCGGCCGAGCTCCTCCTCCCAGAGAGAGAGATAGGTTTCATAAATATATTGGGCCACCGCAGGGTTCACCTCCAGCAGGAGAGCCTCCGAGCGGTTCGACGCCGACACTTTCCGGAGGAAACGCTTGATGGTCATGGAGATGGTGTCCTCCCGGTGAACCCATCCGTTGCCGCCGCAGAAGGGGCAGCTCCTGGTGAGGGTGGAGCGGATGTCGGGCCGGGCACGCTTCCTGGTAATCTCCACGAGCCCGAGCTGGGATACGCCGAAAATCCGCGCCCGGTACCGGTCGGGCAGAAAGACTTCTTCCAGGCGCTTCATGAGGAGGGCCCGGTCCTCCTCGTAATCCATGTCGATGAAGTCGATGACCACGATGCCTCCGATGGCCCGCAGCCGGAGCTGCCTGGCGATTTCCGACGCCGCTTCGAGATTGGTCTCGAGCACCGTATGGCGGAGGTCCGTCTTGCCGATGAATTTCCCCGTGTTCACGTCGATGACCGTCAGCGCCTCGGTGTGGTCGATGATGAGATAGGCTCCCGACCGGAGCCACACTTTTCTCTCCAGGGCGGCCTCGATCTCCTTTTCGATGCCGTAGAACTCGAAGAGGGGCGTGATCCCTCCGTAGAGGCTCACCTCCGGGTGGTCCGTTCCGGAGAAGAGAGACAGACTGTTCTTGACGTTTTCGCATTCTTCCCTGCCGTCCACTACGATCTCGGACACGGCATCGGTGAGCTCGTCCCGGAGAACTCTCCCGATAAGGCCCAGGTCCCGGTACAGCAGGCACGGAGCGGACTGGACCCTCCCGTTGTGCTCTATCTCCCTCCAGAGAGCGAGGAGAACTTCCACGTCGTGAGCGAGGCTTTCCTCGTCCACCCCCTCGGCGGCGGTCCGGACGATGATGCCGTAATCCTCTCCCCGAAGCTCCCGGGCGATGGTCTTGAGCCTCCTGCGCTCGTTCTCGTCGGTGATTCTCTTGGAAACCCCCGACTCCTGGCCGTGGGGCACAAGGACCACGTACCGACCGGGAAGAGATATCCGGGAGGTCACCCGGGCTCCCTTGTTCTTCCTCGCAGTCTTGGTGACCTGGACGAGAAGCTCCTGGTTCGGCTGGAGATTGAGCCCCCTGGCGTCGTTCAGGTACAGGAAGGCGTTCCTTCCGTCGCCGAGGTTGACGAAGGATGCGTGGATACCGGGGAGGACGCTCTCCACCCGGGCCTTGTAAATCTCCCCCGCTTTCTGGCGCTCCCACATCCGTTCCACGAACAGGTCGGCGAGGCGCCCGTCCTCGATGATGGCGACCCTCGTCTCTTCCGGATCGATACAGTTGGCTACAATCTTCCGGTTTACGGCGCCCGGCTCCGTACGGCTGTCACTCACGGCGACGCCCTCCTCCCGAAGAAAACCGTTTTTTTTCAAAGAGGGGGATACATCTCCCCCGGAAAGGCTTCATGCTCTCCGGTCCTCCCCGACTGCAGCCGCGAGCGGTTCCGCAAGGGGCAGGACCCGGGGCTCTTCGCCGTCCTCCCGAAGAGAAAGGGATCCCACCGCCTCCCGAAGAATGAAGACGTCCGGCCACCCCGCGACGATCCCCCGGGCGGCAAGGGCTTTTACCAGCACGCCGGGGCCCTTTTGCGCCGGGTTCTCCATCACGAGACGGTAAAACCCGGCCGGGAGATCCCGCCCCCTTCCGAAGGAAAGGACCGTTCCCTCATTCTTCAGTTCTTCAAGGCATTCATGCAGTACCGTGCCGGGTTCTCCTCCCCTGAGGGCGAGGATGCACGACGAGGCCCGGCACCATTTGCCCAGAGACTTCGCCTCTTCCGTTCCGGGAAGGCCCTCCACCACGGTGCTTCCCGTGATGGAAAACCCTTCGGGCAAAAAGAGATTCCACCGGCGGGGGGTATCTTCATCGTACCCGGTAAGCCAGGCTTCAAAGGGTTCGGCAAGGGCCGGAACACCCACGGAAAGCTCGGGCCCGAGGCTGATCTTCGGGCGCGGGGTGAACCCTTCGGAAAGCCGGAAACCGATGGCGGCCCTGGCGGCACTTCTGGCGAGGACTGTGGGGATGGCGATATGGGGGATGAAGCAGGCCCTCCCCCTCTTCGAATAGGTGAGGCGGACCCTAATCACGGGAAGCCGCTCCCTTCCCGAGGACCGGGCAGCGATCCTCCACTCCGCACGCCCTGCAGGGGGCGCCTTCATTTCCGCCCAGGGGCCTGCAGTCGGGAGATACAAGCTCCCCGAGGGCCCGTTCCCTCTCCCGGAGCAGGAAGGTTTTGCTCACCCCGGCATCGATATGATCCCAAGGGAGCCCCTCGTCCGTGGCCCGCCTGCGGGTGGTGAATTCAGCCGGGTCGATTCCCGTCTTTTCAAAAGCCTCCATCCAGCGGGGCAGGAAAAAGGTCTCGCTCCAGCCGTCGAACCTCGCCCCCGCCTTCCACGCCTCCAGCAGGGCCGGAGCGAGGCGGCGGTCTCCCCGGGCGAAAACGCCCTCGAGAAAGGTCTGTTCCGGTTCATGGTACTTGAGGGAGACCCGGCTGTTCTTTCCGCCGTGCCGGGAAGCGAGCTTTCCCTTCAAGAAGCGCCCGGCGGACCGGAGCTCGTCCACTCCCGCCTGGGGCTCCCACTGGAAGGGGGTGTGGGCCTTGGGGACGAATCCTGCCACGGAAAGGGCCACCTGGGCTTTTTTCCCGCTGCTCTTCCCGATGGAGAGGGCCCGTTCGGCAAGGTCGAGAATGCCCTCCAGGTCTTCGGTGGTCTCGGTTGGAAGCCCCATCATGAAGTAGAGCTTCACCCTGTCCCACCCCCTGGAGAAGACAGTCTCGAGGCAGGTGGTGAATTCCTCGTCGGAGACGCCCTTGTTGATTACGTTCCTGAGCCTCTGGGTGCCCGCCTCCGGGGCGAAGGTGACGCCGCCCCGGCGCATGGACTCCATATCAGCGGCGAGGCGCACCGAGAAGGCGTCCATTCTCAAGCTGGGGAGACTGATCTTCACGTTTTTCGGCGCAAGGGCGGCGGAGAGTTCCCGGATGACCGGAGATATGCCGCTGTAATCGCAGGAGGCGAGGGAGAGCAGGCCGACTTCCTCCCATCCCGTCTTTTCCACCAGGGAGAGGGTTTTTTCAACCACGGTCTTCACGGACCGTTCCCTCACGGGACGGGTGACCATACCGGCCTGGCAGAACCGGCACCCCCTGGTGCAGCCCCGGAAGAGCTCCATGGGGACCCGGTCGTGTACGATGCCGCCGGACGGAACCAGGAGCATATCGGGATAGAAGGCCCCGTCGAGGGAATCCACTATCCTCCGGCGGACGGGAAGAGGCCCGGCGGACGACCGGAAGGCCGTTCCGCCGCCGGGAACGAACTCACAGTCCACCAGGGAGGGAACATAGACACCCTCTACCCGGGCGAGGGCTTCGAGACGATCTCTCCTCGGCAATCCCTTCGTCTCAGAGAGGACCTTCAGGGCTTCGGGCAGAAGCTCCTCGCCATCGCCGACGCAGAAGAAATCCACGAAAGGGGCGAGGGGCTCGGGGGCCAGGGCTCCCGGTCCTCCCGCGGTCACCAGGGGATGATCTTCTCCCCGGTCTTCCGCCAGGAGGGGGATCCCCCCGAGATCGAGCATGGTAAGAACGTTGGTGTAGCTCAGCTCATACTGGAGGGTAAACCCCACCACGTCGAACCGGTCAAGGGGACGACCGCTCTCCATGGAAGCCAGCGGCATCCCCTTTTCCCGGAGCAGTCCCTCGAGATCCGTCCACGGGCAGTAGGCCCTTTCCGCGTCGGCCCAGGGCAGCCCCTTCAAAAGAAAATAGAGGATCTGAAATCCAAGGTAGCTCATCCCGATTTCGTAGACGTCAGGAAAAGCCAGGCACACCCGGACCAGCCCCCCGAAATCCCCCTTCGGGGGCCGGGAGCCGAACTCGCATCCGGCATACCGGGAAGGCCGCTTCACATCCGAGAGAAGCGGCCACATTCCATCGGCATATTCAGGAAAATGCATACAGCGCCTCCTAGAAAAATCCGGCGGCCCGGGCGCAGACCTCGGGACGTCCGGTCCAAAATACCCGAATACGGCGCAAGAAAGGCTCCGCCCCTTCGGGGTTCTTCTCGCTAATAGGTTTTCAGCGTGGATATGTATACGCTCTGGGCAAGGGCAAGGGCAATGGAGAGAGCGAGAAGGGAACTTCCCCCGTAGCTCACCAGCGGCAGGGGCAGCCCCGTGACGGGAAGCAGACCGATGCTCATGCCGATGCTCTCGGCCATCTGGAACCAGATCCATGCCGAAATGCCGGCGATGAGCACCTTCGCCCGGCTGTCCTTGGTGCGCATGCCCGTCTCGAGAAGCCGCCAGAAAAGCATCCCGAAAAGAAAGAGCATGGCGACGGCTCCGATAAAGCCGAATTCCTCGCAGTAGACGCTGAAAATAAAATCGGTGTGGGGCTCGGGCAGAAACCGGAGCTTGCTCTGCAGCCCTTCCATGAATCCCTTTCCGAAGAGTCCTCCCGATCCCACGGCGATCCTTGACTGGATCACGTTGTATCCCGCTCCAAGAGGGTCCGCCCAGGGATCAAGAAATACCCTGATGCGCATCTTCTGGTACTCCTTCAGAAACTGCCACACCAGGGGGACGGCGGCCATCATCAGGCCGATGATCCCTGCGGGGTATTTCCACGGCGCTCCCGCGACCACGATCGTCACCATGGTGATGGCTCCGTAGACCATGGCGCTTCCGGTGTCGGGCTGGAGGAGCACCAGCCATCCCGAAACTCCGGCCAGGGCGAGGCCCCCCAGGAAGGAAGGCAGCGTCAGGGGAGGGTACCGGCAGAAATGCTTCGAGAGCGCGAGGATCAAGGCAATCTTGCCGAACTCAGCCGGCTGGAACCGGAAAACCCCCAAGTGAAACCAGCTCCGGGATCCCTTCACCGTGAGTCCGAGCACGATGACACCCAGAAGGAGGACGAGGGCGAACAGGTAAATCCGGTAGGCCCAGGAGAAAAGACCGGCGTACCCGACCTGGAGCACGGCAAGAAACGCCGCGACGGAAAGGCCGCCCCACAGGAGCTGGCGGACGGCGAAACCGCCTCCGCGGCCGTCGAACCCGGCGCCGGCGCTGAAGATTGACACGACGCCGAGAAGGAAAAGCGCCAGGACGGGAAAAAGCTGGAGCCTATCCAGACTTGCCAGGTTTTCTCTTAGGGTGAGTCTTTTTTCCTCCATCCGGTATCTCCTGTTCCTTCTTTCCGGGGAGCATCCCCCGCTTGATACGGATGACCGGGATGTTGGCCACAAAGGCCACGGACCTGTCCGCCCGATCGAAATCCATCTCTATCTTGGACGTGTCGATATCCATGTAGCGGGTGATCACGTCGATCATGTCCCGCCGGAGCTGTTCGAGCATTTCGGGCGAAATGTCCGCCCGGTCATGGATGAGAACGATCTGCAGTCGCTCCTTGGCGATATTCTTCGAACCGCCGGAGCCGAAAAAAATCTTCAGAAATTCCAGTGCCATGGTCCTTCCCCCTATTCCTTCAAGCCGAAGAACTTCCGGATTCCCGCAAACAGACCTTTTCCTTGTTCTTCGCTGAAGTCGGGGAAGGGGACGGTTTCGCCGAGTATTCGCGATGCGATTCGCTGGAATGCACGGGCTGCCGGAGCCGAGTCTCCGAAGGTAAGAGGCTCGCCCCTGTTCGCGGATTTCACCACGCTGTCGTCCTCGGGGACGATGCCCACAAGGTCGATGGCGAGAATATCGAGAACGTCCCGTACGTCAAGCATCTCGCCTTCCCTGACGAGCCGGGATCTGAGGCGGTTGATCACGAGGCGGATGGGCGCCTTGCCCATAGATTCGAGGAGGCCGATGATCCTGTCGGCATCCCGTACGGCGGGAACCTCCGGCGTGGTGATGACGAGAGCCTCGTCCGCACCCGCGGCGGCGTTGCGGAACCCCGATTCGATGCCCGCGGGGCTGTCAAGAAGAATAAAGTCGAACTCCCTGCGGAGCATGCGGCACAGTTCTTCCATCTGTTCAAAGGTTACCGCGTCCTTCGTCCTTGTCTGGGCGGCGGGAAGGAGGAACAGGTTGTCCACCCTCTTGTCCCTGACCAGGGCCTGGTTGAGCCTGCATGTCCCTTCCAGCACGTCGATGAAATTATATACCACCCTGTTCTCAAGGCCCATCACCACGTCGAGGTTCCGAAGCCCGATGTCGGCGTCCACGGCAACAACCTTATGTCCGGCCCGGGCGAGGGCCACCGAGATATTCGATGTGGTGGTGGTTTTGCCGACGCCGCCTTTTCCAGATGTAATCACTATCACCCGAGGGTCCACTGAATTTCTCCCCTTCCCTTTCCCGGAGGATCGAGTCTTCCAGGAAATCATGTTCGTTTATAATTTCAATTCCCTCACCACGAGGGAATTGTTCTCCAGGGTAATGATAACAGGTTTTCCCCACCATTCCATGGAACTGCCCAGGGAAGAGCTCACTTTTCCGCCGACCCGGACCTGCTTGGCCTCGAAAAGTCCCGCCACCACGGTGTGGTTTTCCCCGCCGTCGAGACCGGCGTGGGCCAGTCCTTTCAGCCTGCCCCATACGCAGATGCTGCCCGAGGCGAAGACCTCCGCGCCGTCGTTCACATGACCGATGATGATCACGTCGCCTTCGTGCTCAACCCTCTGGCCCGAACGGAGGGAACGGGCCAGGAACAGGGTGTTCTCCGTCGGTTTTTCCTTCTTTCCTGACCGCTCCGCCACAGGCTCTCCGGTGGCCACTCCCATGGACCGGAAGTCGTCCAGGGTCTCTCCGTCCAGGGAGATCCATGAAAGGATCTTCATCTTTCGTGACCAGATGAAATCGGAGAGAAGCTTCTGGATAAAGAACCTGGATACCCTCCGTCCCTGGAAGTCGAGGACTACGCCAAGGCTGCCCGAGAGCAGCGAAGCCTCGCCAAAGAGTTTTTCCAGGTCGGAAAGAAGCTTGTCCTCGCTCCCCGTCTCCGGAAAGATCATCCGTATTCCGTACCCGGCGCCTTTCAGGAGTATTTCTCCTGAATCCGCCTGGTCTTGTCTTTGCTCAAGGGGATCCGACACGACCGCACCTCCTCAGAATTCTGCGGCGGAATATTCCGCCGCATTTTTCCGTTCCCTGGCCCCGGGTCACTGGGCCTTTCCCCTTGCTTCGGGGACGAGCAGATAGGAGAGAATCTCCCCCACCATGGGCGATGCCACCGAGCTGCCGTGAAGCCCCGCCTCGATCACGGCCACTGCCACGTACTTCGGGTTGTCCATGGGGGCATAGCCCGCAAAAAGGGCGTGGTCGTCGCCGTGGGCGTTCTGAGCGGTACCCGTCTTTCCCGCCACGGTAATGCCGAAGCTGCCTGCCTGCCTGCCGGTTCCCCGCCTGACCACGTAATCGAGGCCCCGCCTTATGACATCAAGGTTCTTCGTGTCGATGGGCAGAGCCTGGACCGGTGCGCCTGCCGCCGGGAAAAGATGGGGCCGGACGAGCCTGCCGCCGTTGGCGATCACCGCATAGAGCCGTGCGATCTGGAGAGGCGTGGTCAGCAGAAAACCCTGTCCGATGGAATAGTTGACCGTATCCCCCTGGAACCATGATTCCCTGAACCTGGCCCTCTTCCAGTCGGGCCCGGCGATGACTCCCGCAGATTCGCCGGGGAGATCGATTCCCGTGGGGGAACCGAGCCCGACGAGGGCGCCCCATTTCAGAAGCCTGGAAATGCCGAGATTGAGCCCCATCTTGTAGAAATACACGTCGCAGGATTCCTGGAGGGCCCTCAGAAGGTTCACCGTTCCGTGACCAGAGCGCTTCCAGCAGCGGAACGTCCTGTTTCCCAGGGTGAAGGCCCCGGAGCAGTGCACCGTGACGGCCGTGGTCGTCTCCTTCTCCTCCAGGGCGGCGAGTCCCACAAGGGCTTTGAAGGTGGAGGCAGGAGGATACAGGCCGGAGATGCTTCTGTCGAGCATGGGTTTTTCCGGGTCGTTGAGCAGGGCATTCCATTCCCGGACGGAAATGCCCCACGCCAGGGGGTTGTTGTCATAGGAGGGGGAGGAATAGAGGACGAGCACCTCCCCGGTGTGGGCGTCCATCACCACGATGGCCCCCCTGTACCCCTTCATGAGGTCCGCCGCGAGGCGCTGGGCGCCGAGGTCGAGAGTGAGGTGGAGATCCTGTCCCCGCTCCGCCGGCCGGGCATCGATGGTCCTCACTTTCCTGCCCTTGGCGTCCACTTCCACCGACTCCTCCCCGGGGGTTCCCCGGAGAAGCTCCTCGTACTGCCGCTCGATACCGTTCTTTCCTATCTGGTCCCCGACGACGTAATTGCTTTCGCTGAACTGCTGGAGTTCATTTTCGCTGATTTCCCCCACATAACCCGTGATGTTCGATGCGAGGCTTCCCGCCGGGTAGGTTCTCCGCCAGACGGGGAGGGGAAAGAGTTCCCTGGGGAACTCGGGGTCGGCCACAAGGTCGGCCATCTGGGCGAGGGTGATGTTCCCCACGAGCCTCACGACTCTGTACGGAGCCCATGACTGCCTTTTGATGGACCTGGAGAGATCCTCCGCCGTATAGGGAATGCCGTGGCCGGAAAGTAGTCCCGCCAGTAGTTCCAGCATGTTGTTTTTCTCGATATCAAGGGGATATCCCATAATGTCGAAGGTGGTGACGTTCACCGCGAGAAGGGCCCCGTTCCGGTCGTAGATCTCCCCCCTGACCGGCGGGAAGCGGATCAGCCGGAGGCGGTTGTTCGACGCGAGCCGGATGTAGGTGTCCGCATGGATCACCTGGAAAAAGTACAGTCCCCCCACGAGAACGGTCATGGAAAGCAGGATGGCCGCCCGCCACAGCTTCAGGCGGAAATTGAGCACGGGCCTGAAGTCAGGCATCGGGGTTCTTCAGCCTCCAACCGTAAATGAGGGAGGTGAACAGCACCAGGGGCAGCAGGTAGCTCTGCTGCAGAAAATAGGTGGTAAAGATACCCAGGCCCCTGGCGCCTCCCATGAAAATCCGGACCACGGAAACAGGGAAGAAGGCGGCCCAGAGGATCGCACCAAAGACCGGCGCCGTCCGCCCCGAGACGGGCAGAGAAAACCATGCCCACCGGGACATAAGGATGGTAACCACGTAAAAGAGGGACGAAAGCCCCGGAAAGCCTACCCACCTGAGGTCCCAGAGAATGCCGCCGAGAAATCCAGCCCAGAGAATTTCCACTCCCCTGGACGGATGCCTGAGCGAAAGGAAGAGGAGGACCAGAAGAAAAATCTCGGGCACTACCACTCTTCCCGTGCCGAGAACCCAGAGAAAATCCTGTATATACCATGCCAGGGCATAGATCACCGGGAACGTCCCTCCCGTCCACCGCCCGGAGGCGTTTCACCGAATATTTCCAGGGCGTAGAGCTGGGTGAGGCCGGCTCCCGGGATAACCCGCCAAGCGAGGTATGCGCTGCCGGAATTCCTGGTTTCGGAGGAAAGGCGCCCCACGGGGATTCCCGGCGGAAGGGCTTCGCTCACCATGGCAGTGCTGACCGTCATTCCTTCGGAAAACAACCTTCCCTCCGGCACGTACAGGAGCCAGAGGCCTCCCTCGCCGTCCCCGGCAACCACGCCGAGATCCCGGGTTTCTTCGATGACCACAGGTATCATAAGGGATGAAGACGTGATGAGCTCCACCCAGGAATAGTTCTCTTCAGACGAGCTGACCCTGCCCACGAGATAGCCGTTATGGAGAACCGGCGCCCCGAAGAAGACACCGTCGGAGGTGCCCTTGTTGATCCTCACTTCGGACCACCACGACAAAGGCTCCCGCAGGGTAACCCGAGCGTAGCCGTAAAATCTGTCCAGCTCCTGCTTCAGGTGACTGGCGGACCCCACGGACCATGCCAGCCTGAGGCGGGTGTTCTCCTCCTCCAGAATATCGAGCCGCTCCTTGAGGGCACTCTTGTCGGCAAACCAGAAGGAGACCCTCTTGGCGCCGCGCTGAAGAGCTACGGCAGGATACTCGGGATACCGGAGAATTTCCCCCACCAGGTCAACAGCGCCCCTGAAGACATCCTTCCTGGGCGCCGCCGCCAGAAACAGCAGGCTCGCTATGATCATGAGAAGCCCGTGAATCCATTCTTTCCCCAGATGTTTTTCCGTCATAAAACCCTTCCCCGCCCCGGGTAAACTTCTACTTGGATCCCCTTTCCACGGAAAGGAGAATCTTTCTCATGTCGTCGAGATTGTCGAGGATTTTGCCCACTCCCCTGGCCACGGCAAAGAGAGGATCCTCCGCCACGATCACCGGTGTGTTCAGTGCCCTGGAGAGCCTCTCGGCCAGGCCCCGAAGCTGGGAAACCCCTCCGGACAACAGGATCCCCTGGTCCACAATATCCTTCGCAAGCTCGGGAGGAGTCTGCTCGAGGGCGACCTTGACCATGTCCTCTATGCGCAGCACGATGGGCTCGAGAGCCTCCCTGACCTCTACGGAGGACACCGTGTCGGCCTTCGGGAGGCCGTCGGCAAGATCCCGTCCCTTGACCGCCATCTCGAGCTCCGTGTCGAGAGGCAGGGCAGAACCGACGGCAATCTTGACCTCTTCCGCCGTGGTCTCGCCGATGAGCAGGGCGTACCTCTGCCTGAGCATGGCCACGATGGCGTTGTCCATATCCTTGCCGGCAGCCCTCAGGGAATTGGTGACCACAATCCCGCCGAGGGAAAGCACCGCCACCTCGCTGGTGCCGCCACCGATGTCCAGGATCATGCTGCCCCTGGGCTCCTGGATGGGAAGCCCCACGCCGAGGGCCGCCGAAATGGGCTCCTCGACCACGTAGGCCTCCCGCGCCCCAGCGCCGAGGGTGGCGTCCACAACAGCTTTCCTCTCTACCTCGGTCACTTCGGCGGGAACCGAGATAACCACCCGCGGGTTGGCCAGCAGCCCTCGCCCGCCGCCCGCTTTCCGGAGACAGTGGCGGATGAGTTCTTCCGTCATGTCGAAGTTTGCGATCACCCCGTCCTGAAGGGGCCAGATGGTGGAAACCCCTGCGGGGGTCTTCCCCGCCATGGCCTTGGCTTCCTTCCCCACGGCGATCACGTCGACCGCCCCGCCCTTCGGGCGTTTCCGCACCGCCACCGCGGAGGGCTCGCTGAGCACGATACCCCTGCCCTTCACATACACCACGATGTTGGCCGTTCCGAGATCGATACCAACGTCAGTGCCGAACATCCCATTGAATATTCCGAACACCTGCTTCAGTCCCCGCTTTCTAGGCTTCACCGGGAAGCGGAATGGAAACATGCTTCCCGTTCGCCACAACATAATGGCCGATGAACCTGATATCGAGCATCTTCGTTCTCCCGGCCAGATAGTCTGTCAGCATCCTGTCTTCCCTGCTGGGACCGAGGGTTCCGTCGGGGTGGTTGTGCGCAAGAACAAGTCCCCAGGAGTCGAGGCGGACAGCCCTCCGCAAGAGGTATTTTACATCAAGAAACGCCCCGTCCGGCCCCCCGTAGGAAATTACGTCGGAGGTGATGAGGGTCCCGTTGCGCCGCACGTGCAGTCCCACGATATATTCCCGCTCCTCGGCGGCAAGTTCAGCCGCCAGGGAAGAAAGACGTTTCTCCCAGGGAAGTCCCTCCTCGGGCTCGCTCTTTTCGGAGTGAATCCGCTTCCCCAGCTCCAGGGCCGCCAGGAGTACGCAGGCCTTTGCTTCTCCCAGGCCGGGAAAGGAGAGCATCTCCTCCTCCGTCGCCCGGGAAAGCCCCTTTGCGTTCCCGAATTCTTTCAAGAGGTCCGAGGAGAGTTCCAGCACGTCCCTTCCCCTGCTGCCGGTACGGAGAAGTATCGCAAGCAGCTCCGCCAGTGAGAGCGACGATGCTCCCCTGCGGCGCAGGCGCTCCCGCGGCCGTTCTTCTCCGGGAAGGGCGGAAAGCTTCATTCGGCCGATTCTCCGTCAGGCCAGAAGGGATTGTGCTTCCGTTCGGCGCCGATGGCGGTCTCCGGTCCGTGGCCCGGGAGTACCTTCAGTTCGTCGGGAAGGGCCCCGAGCCTGAGGATCGAACGGTCCAACAGCTCCGGATCTCCCCCGGGAAGGTCCGTCCTGCCCACGCTCCGGGCAAAGAGGGTGTCGCCCGAAAGAAGGAGGCTTCCTTCTCCGGATTCGGCCAGGTAGCAGGTACTTCCCGGAGTATGCCCCGGAGTTGCCAGCACGGTGATCCTCATCTCCCCCACGGTGAGGACATCCCCGTCCCTGAGAGGGGAAAAGGCATCCGTCCCCTTGAAGTCGTATCCCATCCACTCCAGAAGGGCCGGGTCAGGAGAAACCACCAGCGAGGCGTCTTTTTCGGGAACGTACACGGGAGCGTCAAACCGCTCCACGGCGGCCGGAAGCCCCCCGGCATGATCCAAGTGGCCGTGGGTGAGCAGTATTTTTTCTATGGAGACGTTCCGGGTCCGGGCGAAGTCGGCGATCTGGTCCGGGTCTCCGGCAGGGTCGACGAGAAATCCCTTTCCGGCCTCCCAGACCAGGTAGGTGTTCGTCCAGAGCGGCCCCATTGGAAAACGTTTGTAGTTCATGGTCCGATCAACCTCCATTGTCTAAATCACTCAGCCTGCGGGGCATCTCCCCGGCGGACTCTTTTTCCAGTATGAGCGTCACTGGACCGTCATTGGCGATCTCCACAAGCATGTGGGCCTGGAATACCCCGCTTTCCACCGGGATTCCCCGCGATGCCACCGCCTTCTTGAAAGCTTCGTACAGCCGGTTGGCCTCCTCCGGCTCACCGGCGGCGATGAAGGAGGGACGCCGTCCCCTGCGACAGTCGCCGTACAGGGTGAACTGGGAGACGACAAGAACCGCGCCCCCGACGTCCGCCAGGGAGAGGTTCATCTTCCCCTGGTCATCCTCGAAAATCCGGAGACCGGCAATTTTCTCGGCCATCCACTCAACTTCCGCTTCACCGTCGGTACGGGAAGCGGCAAACAAGACGCACAGTCCCCCGCCGATCTCTCCCCTGGTCTCTCCATCCACGGAAACCCTCGCAGAGGAGACTCTCTGCACTACTGCCCTCATTCTGTCGTCACCCCCGTGAGACGTTGATCATTCCCTTGACCGCGTTCAGTTTTGCCACGATAAAATACAGGTGTTCCAGATTCCTGACCCGGACCTCCAGCTTCATCCGGGCGAGGTTTCCCCCCACAACTCCCGCCTTGATGCCGGTCATGGCCCCATCCGCGCCGGTGATGGCCTGGGCCACGTCGCCGAAAAGCCCTCCCCTGTCGATGGCCTCGAGTTTCAGTCTGGCGGTGTACCGCCTGTTCCCCGTTGCCCCCCAGGAGACGGAGATTAACCGCTCTTCTTTGGCGTTCTTCACGTTTTCGCAGTCCGCCCGGTGGACGGTGATACCCCTCGAGCGGGTTGAAAAGCCGACGATAGGGTCGCCCGGCACAGGCTCGCAGCAGTTTGAAAGCACCACCTGGACTCCTTCCGCCCCTTCCACGACGATGTCCGATTCTCCTTTTTTGCCGGCGAAGGACGTATGCTTCTCCTGCTCTACCGCAGCAGGAGGGGGAGCAGGCTGGGGCTGGGCCTTGCCCGCGAGGCGCTGGGCTATGAGGGAGACGCTCTGGTGTCCCGCGCCGATGGCGGAAAGCAGATCCTCCCCGTTGGACTGGCCCGTATCCCTGGCAATCTTGTTGAGCAGGGGAAGCAGTTCCTCGAAGGCCTCGAACTCCAGAGTCCCCCTCCGGCGGAGTTCCCGTTCAAGCAGGTCCCTGCCCCTCTGGACCTTTTCGATCCGCTCCGTCTTTTCCAGTGCGCGGAAATGGGCACGGATCTTGCTCCGGGCCTTGCTGCTCCTGGCGATTTTCAGCCAGTCCCTGGAGGGCGCTCCCTGGGGAGAAGTGATGATCTTGACTATATCCCCATTCTGGAGCTCGTAACCCATGGCCACGATCCTGTTGTTCACCATGGCCCCGACACACCGCATACCCACTTGGGTGTGGATGGCGTAGGCGAAGTCGATGGGGGTGGATCCCCTGGGCAGGGAAACCACCTCTCCCTGGGGCGTGAAGACAAAGACATCGCTCGAGAGAACGTCGTCCTTGAGACGTTCCAGGAACTCCGAGGGCTCGGCGGCTCCGTCGTGGTCCCCTTCGAGGGCCTGGCGTATCCAGGTCAGCTTGGCGTCGAGATCGTCAAGCCTTCCTCCCCCTTCCTTGTACCGCCAGTGGGCAGCGATGCCGTACTCCGCCAGGGAGTTCATCTCCCAGGTACGGATCTGCACCTCCAGGGGCTCTCCCGTGGGCCCCACCACCGTGGTGTGGAGGGACTGGTACATATTGCTCTTCGGGTTTGCGATATAGTCGTCGAACTGCCCGGGGATGGGCTTCCAGATGGTGTGGACGATACCCAGCACGGTATAGCACGCCGCGATGTCGTCCACCACCACCCTGAGGGCCAGGAGATCGTAGAGCTGCTCCACCGGCAGCTTCTTGCGATTCATTTTCTCGTAAATGCTGAAGAAGTGCTTCGCCCTGCCCGTGACCTTGCAGTGGATGCCCTCTTCCTTCAACCTGGCGCTGAGAACCTCCATGGCTTTCCGGACCACGGTCTCCCGCTCGGGCAGCTTTTTGCGGACCCGTCTCCGGATCTCGTAGTACATTTCGGGGTCAGCGTACTTGAAGGCCAGATCCTCGAGCCCCCTCTTCACCTGGTAGATGCCCAGGCGGTGGGCCAGGGGAGCGTAGATCTCCAGGGTCTCCCTGGCGATGCGCATCTGTTTGTCCTTCCTCAGGGCGCCCAGGGTGCGCATGTTGTGCAGCCTGTCGGCCAGTTTGATGAGGACCACCCTGATGTCCTTGGCCATGACCACGAACATCTTGCGGAGGTTTTCCGCCTGGTAGTCCTCGAAGGATTTGAAGGGAAGCTTCCCAAGCTTGGTCACACCGTCCACGAGGGTGGCCACGTCCGCGCCGAAGGCGCCTTCCAGTTTTTCGATGGTGATATCGGTATCCTCGAGGACATCGTGAAGGAGGGCTGCGACGAGAGTGACCACGTCGAGCTGCATTTCGGCGAGGATTGAGGCGACGTTGATACTGTGGACGATGTAAGGGTCGCCGGTGGAGCGTTTCTGGTCCTTGTGGGCCGCCCCGGCGAGGACCAGGGCTTCTCCGAGAGTCATGAGTTCCTCCCGGGAAAGGTAATGGACCACCTTGGACCACAGCTCGTGCCATGCAAACTTCACCGAGATGGCCCGGTCCTCCTCGGGAATACGACCAATGTAGCTGTCCCTCAGTTTTCCGGAGGCCTTCCGGTCCATTTCGGAGTGTTCCTCGCCCCTGAGGGGCAGTTTTTCCCCCGCTCCCAGTTCCTGTTGTTCCCCGAGGATGCTTCCGCTGAGTTCTTTCGGGTCCATTTCGTCCACGCTCCGTTAGGTGATGTCGTCCACGACGACATAATCAACCACGTACTGCAGCCTTTCGCGGCCCTGCCAGTAATCCAGCCGCGGACGGTACACCCATCCCCCGGAAGCCGTCATGGCATCCATAGCGCTTTTCCCGTCAAAAGCAAGGAGCCGCGCCCCACCCGTCTCTATCTGGAGATGACGGCCGTCCCGTCCCAGGGGGAGCATTTTCTCGCCCCCCGTCCGGGCGATGAAGAAAAGGGGCGCCGGGTTGCCGTTGCCGAAGGGGCCGAGGGTGCTTACTTCCTTCCAGGAATCGAGGGCGATTTCGTCAGGGCTCATCTCCAGGGCGGTCACCGGGGGCTCTTCCAGTTCCATGGAAGAGAGGGCATCTTCAAGGCACCTGGAGACATCCGGCCAGTTTTCCCTGGTCACGGAAAAGCCGGCGGCATACTGGTGGCCTCCCCATGCGTCAAGCATGGAGGAAACGGAGTCGAGCACCTTCATGGCGTCGCCCCCCTCCGGTACCCTCAGGGTTCCCCGGATGCCTCCCCGTACAGGGGCAGCCAGCACCACCGGCGACGATTTCATGCTGCACAGCCGGCTTGCGACGCCGCTGAGCACCCCTACCGGCCAGGATTCACCGAGGGCCACGTGGCTGAAGGGACCGCTGAGCAATTCCTCCGCCTCCCCGGAAATGCGCCCGGAAAGCACCTGGCGCTTTTTGTTCAGGGAAAGCAGGGTTTCCACCTTTTCGTCGGCGCCCGACCTGCCGTGGAGCACGCCCACCGCCGTATCGGCAAGCTCCATTCTTCCCGCCGCGTTCAGGCAGGGGATGACCTTCATGGTGAGAGACTCCTCGGAGAGAGCCTGCCCTGCAAGCCCCAGCCGGGAAAACAGTCTCGCAAGTCCGGGTCGCGGGCGGGATTTCATCAGAGAAATCCCCTCCCTTACGAGTTCTCTGTTGAGGGCGTTGAGGGGCATGCAGTCCGCCAGGGTGGCCAGGGCCGCAAGATCCGTCATTGCTTCCATCCGATTCCGGGGAAGAATGTCGAATTTCCATGCCCAGGCCCACAGGACGGTTGTAGCGCAGAGGGCTTTGCCGAAGGAACACCCGTCGCTGCCGTGAGGATTCACCACTGAGCCGTGGAAGTCCTTTCCTTCCTCCGGCTGGTGGTGGTCGAAGACAAAGACGTTGACCCCTGCGGCGGCTGCCTTTTCGAGAATCTCCCGGTCCTTGGAGCCACAGTCCACCACGACGAGGGTATCCCATCCCATGGGGAGAAGCTTGTCCATGACCGACTCGTGGAGGCCGTACCCCTGTTCGTGGCGGTGGGGGATAAAGAAGCGTACCTGTTTCGCCTTTGTTCGGCAGATTTCCATGGCGAGGGTGGTGGAGGCCACGCCGTCCACGTCGTAATCACCGTAGACGAGCACTTTTCCCAGGTCGGGGAGTTTCTTCCAGCGCCCGGCTGCCTCGGCGGCCCCCCGGCCCAGGTCCAGCCCTTCGAGAAGACCGGTAAGAGACGGCCGGTGGAACGAAAAATTCCCCTCCAGGCTGCCCCGGCATTCCAGCACCGCTGCAGCCAGCAGGGAACACCCCTCCCTTTCGGCGATGGCCCTCGCCGAAGAGGTGGGCCGGACGATTCGGAGTCGGTCCGTCCTGCAAAGAGACGTCACAGGAACAATTCCCCCGCAGTACGGAACCACGCTGCGGGAACAGGTTGTTCTTTCCCGTGATGAAATGAAATCACAGTCGCGCAAGCCGCCATAAAAACGGCGGCCGGACTTGGGTTCCTCATGAAATTCCTCCCCGGAATCGGTCTTTCCTGCCGGAAAACATCAAAAAAAGACACATGCGGAGCCGCAGTATAAGGTACGCCCGGGCTCCGCGCAACTGCAAATCAGCGTATTTATATTGTAGTCTGTGCCCCCTGAGAAGTAAACTCCCGCAGAATTCTCCAAACCGCAAACACCGGCGACGCTCTCTCTGCCAGGAACAATTGAGGCTTTGGGAGCGTCTACAATCCGGGGTCGTTTTGCTCCCCCTCCGCCACGCCGGGCCAGAGGGAGGGAATGGTCTGTTCGGGAAAATCTTCCAGTTTTTTCCCGGCGGCTGCCCGAAGGAAATTATCAACCCACCAGAAGACGTCCTGCCGGGCAATGGACTTTCGGAGATACCGCATTCTCTCCTTTTTCTCCCTGTCTTCCATGAAGAACGCCCCCCTGATGGCTCCGGCAACGGCGTCCACGTCATAGGGGTTCACCAGGACGGCTCCCCGTGAGAGCTGGAGGGCGGCGCCGGTGAACTCGCTGAGAATGAGGACTCCCGGCTCCCTTCCCTTGCAGGCGCAGTACTCCTTGCAGACAAGGTTCATCCCGTCCTTGAGGGACGTCACGAGGGCCATATCCGCCGCCCGGTACATGGCGGCGAGCTCCTCCCTGGACACGGAGCCGTAATGCCAGTTCACCGGAACCCACCGGGTTGTGGCAAACTCACCGTTGATTCGGCTGATGAGCAGCTCGATTTCCTCCTTGAGGGTCTGGTACTGTTCCACCGCCTCCCTGCTCGGGACCACGATCTGGTACAAGGTAACCCGCTCACGGAGTTCGGGATATAGCTCAAGACATCTCCTGAAGCCCCTGAGCTTTTCCGGGATTCCCTTTGAATAGTCCAGCCTGTCCACGCCGAGGATGAATTTTTCTCCGAAGATCTCCTGCCGTATTTCCTTTGACCGGGCTACCACGCTTCTTGATCCTCCCAAGGAGGAGTAGGCCTGGTAATCTATGCTGATGGGAAGGCTCCCCACGGAAAAGGAGCGGTCCCCGAGGCGGACCTTCACGATGTGCCCCCGGCCGGACACCTGGTATTCCGGGCGGAAGACCCTCAGGCAGTCAAGGAAATTCTTTCTGTCTCTTCCAGTCTGGAAGCACATGAAGGAGTACCGGGTCATCTGGTCGAGGATTTCGCTGCGCCTGGGCATTTTCATGAACACATCCACGCTCGGGAAAGGAATGTGAAGAAAAAAGGATGTCCTGAGCCCGGGATTCTTCTCCCGGAGCATGGCTCCCAGGGGGATGAGCTGGTAATCGTTCACCCATATAAAGTCGTCCTCCGAGGCGTGTCTCAGGACGACCCTGGCGAACTTGGCGTTTGAACGGATATAGCCGTCCCAGTAGCGGGGAGAAAAATCGCAGCGGCTCTGGAGGTCGTGAAAAAGCGGCCACAGCACTGAGTTGGAATATCCGTAGTAGAAGTCATTGACATCTTCCCTGGTGAGCATAACGGGAAGAAAGCGGTACCCGCTTTCCTCCGACACCGGGCCGAGGATATCCCGAATATCGGCAAGACGAGCACCCGAACCGGTTCCGGGCCACCCGACCCAGAAACCGCCCCTGTTCTTCAGCACGGGGGTCATGGCGCTGACCAGCCCCCCTGAGGCCGGGTATCCTTTCCACTTCCCCTCCTCACAGGAGAGGGTCACCGGAAGCCGGTTGGACACCACCAGCAGTCTTGCTTTTCGCTTCACGGCGATTCCCTTCTTTCGGCTTCAAGAGCGGCAATCCATTTCCGGAGGAATTCCGGGACTTCCTCCGGGCGTATTCTGACAACGGCGGCGCTCGCCGCCGGAAGAGCCGATACGAGAACCCCCACGCCCCTTCCGTCGAGCGCCCGGAAGGCATCTTCGTCCGTCACGTCATCTCCGAGATAGCAGACGGGGTCCCTGAAACTTCGGGCAGCCAGTATCCGTTTCATGGCCTCCCCCTTGGTACATGACGGAAGGCGGAACTCAACCCCCTGATCAAAGGGGAGTTTTTCAAGGCCTGCTGACGAAGCTCTCTCAATAATGGACTTCTCCAGCTTTCCGTACTGTTCCAGCACATCGGGCCGCTCTCTCCAGTGAAGAGCGATCGATACGGGCTTCCTTTCCACGGCATCGGAAGGAAAGGAGCGGAACAGATCCGGAAGCAACCGTAGAGCATCTTCCTCCGCGCCCGACAGGGGCATGGTGATCGTCTCTCCTCCGGGGGAACGGCGCTGCCATCCGTGGCACCCCCATATTTCCGCAGGCACTCCAAGCAGGGAAGCCGCCTCGGACGCCTCTCTCCCCGTGAGGAGAATGAACTCCCCCCCAGCTTCTCCGATTCGCCTGACCAAGTCTCTGGTTTCCCGGGAGGGGACGGCCTCGTCCCTTTCCCTGCGAAAAGGGACGAGCGTGCCGTCATAGTCGCTTACGAGCAGAGGGCTGACTCCGACTCCCCGGAAGGATTCGAAGAAACCTTCCAGATCCGAAAGACCCATTCGGGGATGTCCTATATCCAACGCTCCCACTCCCCTTCCCCTCCGTCCAGGGTCACGAGAAGGGACAGGTAGTTCCGCAGCTGGCCCGTAATCAGGAAATTCTCAAGGACGTACTGTCTGGCGTTCACGCCCATTCTCTCCCTCTTCCACCGGTGGGTCAGGAGGTACCTTATTCTGATGGCGGCGCCCTCGGGGGAGCGTACACGGAAGCCGTTGAACCGGTTGATGACCTGCAGCCGGATGCCCCCGACGTCGCCTCCGATGACCGGTTTTCTCTTCCACATGCCTTCGCTCACCGTAAGACCGAAACCCTCCCTGGTTGACTTTTGAACGATCACGTCGGCACCGGACTGGAGGGCGTTGATGGCCCGATGGGCGTCCGGCGGAAGCACCAGGACCGCAATGTCGGGATCGCCGGCCGCAGCCTCCTGGACGGCGGAGAGCACTTGGCCCGATTCGGGATCGTCCGTCGCTCCGCCTCCAGCGAGAACAAGCCTGATATCAACGTATTCCTTCGCTATCCGGTAGCTTTCTATGACCCCCAGGGGATCCTTGAACCGGTCGAAACGGGAAACCTGGAGGATGATCGGCTTGTCCCGGGGCACCCCCAGTTCCCGATAGGTCTTTTCAATCTCCGTCTTGGAGAGTGGGATGTTCTTCTCGCTCAGGGGATCGATGCTCGGCGTAATGAGGAACTGGGGGTGCGGCAGAGGCTGGGCGAAATCGGACAGAGAAAAGATGGACGCGTCGTACCCTTCGACCTGCCTTTTCACGAACCGCCACACAGACCTGTTCGGGGCGCTGACGTCGATATGGCACCGCCAGATCCATTTCCCTTTCCGTCCGGGAATCATTCCGAGCAGGGCCGCCGGCTGGGGATCGTGGATGAAAACGTAGTCCGCCTCTTCGAGGCAGTCCTTGAGCCTTTCGGCGTTCCTTCGATTCGTTTCCGTGTAGGAGGCGATCTGTCCGTCGGAAAGGCCTCCGGCCATTCCCTGGAGAGAATTGTGCAGCGTTTTCGTGCAGGAGAAGAAGGGTTCGTCCCCCTCGATAACCTCCCAGGAAACGTCCAGCCCGAGCTCCCGGGAGAGGGGAACCATGGAAGAGAGGATTTCCGCCACTCCGCCTCCCTCCTTGGTGGAGTTCACATGGACGATCTTCTTTCCCCTGAGTTTTTCCGCTATGACCAGCAGGCTGTCCGTGGCATGAAAACCGATAATTTCGCCGTACTGCTTCAGCATGTCGGACATCATTTCTTTCCTCCCTTCCGGAGCCCCTTCTCGAGAATGGAGACAATCTGTCCCTTCAGTTCTCCGAGGGAAAAAAGATAGGAATCCACCCTGCCGAGGAGCCTCCTCACCTCGGCGGTCGTCTCGCCGAACTGCTCGAGCCAGAGGGTGAAGTCGTCCTTTCCCTCGGGAGAACGTCGCCGGCCGTCGAGAAAGTGGTGAAAGAAACTCTGCCGGGTGGCTGTTTTGACCGCTGCGGGAAAATCCTCCAGGGAGGAAGCGACCTTCCCCGTAGCGAACATGAACTTTCTGCAGGCAATAAAATAGAATTCCCTATCCGCCTTCTTCCAGCTCAAAAAATCCCCCTGGTCGATGCGAGACTCGAGGATATCCTCAAGGATCGACCGAAGTTCCGCGAAGTCCTTGCACTTCACGGGATTGATCGCGCTGAGGACTTCCGCCAGCTCGATGTCCCCCAGGCCTCCATCGGCCCAGGAAGCAAAATCGTTGTTGAACTCAGACTCGGCGATATGAGGGCGGAGCATTCTGCCCCAGAAATGATAGTAGAGGGAACTTTCGGGTATTTCGGGGATGGCGGACCGGAGTTCCCTGAGAGTCTGTGCTCGAAGGCCCGTACTCACGGGCAGAATAGAGCATTCCATAAATCTGAAAGGACCGTCGGCTCCAGTAGTGTTCATGGCTGTAACCTCCTTTATGCAGTCGATGAATTTATCTCCGTTTCATCTTTCGGCTTTATCGGTATTATATGAGTATAACACATAATTTCCTTGTTCTACAATTAAAGTCGTTATTCCTAAATCCGCAGGCAGCGGGGAGTGTCACCAGTGCTCGCTTGGGCCGCCGGTGCAGATTGTCGTCCTTGACAACTGCACCTGAAACCGACATCCGTGTCGGTTTCTCTCCCCCGGGCGCTGTGCCCGGCGACACTCCCTCTGCCTGAAAAACCTGCGGATTTAGGTTATTCCCCTAAATCCGAAGACAGGAAGGAGCGTCACCGGTGCCCTGCCGGGGAGTCTGCAGAGAGGCGCCGGGAAGAGAATAAAAAAAGGAGCCCCCTGAAGGGGGCCCTGGAGTACTGAGAAAAATCAGCCCTTCTGGGGAGACTTCATCCACCATTCCGCCAAAAGGCCTGATGCTACGTAGATGGAGCTGTAGGTTCCCACCAGAATGCCCACCAGCAGAGCGAAGGAAAAACTTCTGAGGACCTCGCCGCCCCAGACGTAGAGAGCGACTACGGGAAGAAGGGTAGTGACCGACGTGTTGATGGTCCTGGAGATTGTCTGGTTGATTGAGTTGTTGAGCAGATCGACGATCCCCTCGCGCCTGAGGTTTTTCCAGTTCTCCCGGATGCGGTCCAGGACGACGATGGTGTCGTTGAGCGAATATCCCACGATGGTAAGAATGGCCGCGATGAAGGACGAGGAAATCTCCATGCCGGTAATGCTGAAAATTCCCAGGGTGATGACGGCGTCGTGAAGAAGGGCCGCCACACTCACCACGGCGAAGCGGAACTGGAAGCGGACGGTGATGTAGGCCAAAATGCCCGCCAGGGCGAGGATCAGGGCTATAAAGGCCTCCTGCCTCAGCTCGGCGCCCACCACGGGACCGACTTTTTCCAGCCGTATGATCTGAATGCCGGGAAATTTGGTACGAAGGGCGTTCACGGCCTGCTTGCGGGCTTCTTCCTCGTTGGCGCTTATCCGGATGATGACGCCCCGCTCACTGTAGGATTGGATGACGGAACCGCCCTGCCCCACAGAGTTCAGGACCTGCCGGATGTCCTCGATGGCCGTCGGCTGGGCGAACTCGGCCTGCACCACGTTGCCTCCCGTGAAGTCGATGCCGAGGTTCAGCCCCTTGAAGAATATGAGCCCAAGGCTTGCCACAACACAGACAAGGCTGAGAAGAAGAGCGGTTTTGCGGTGCTGCATGAAGTTGATGTTAGAAATTCTCATGATCGTCTTTCCTTCCTCTCACGAGCGGGGCAGCAGGGAACCCGCCGCGCCCCGTCCTCCAATGAAGTACTGGAGGAGCGCCCTGGTGACGAGAACGTTGCAGAAGACACTCGCCACGATGCCGATGCTCAGGGTCACGGCGAAGCCGCGGACCGGTCCGCTGCCGAAGTAAAAGAGCACGGCGGCGGCGATGAGGGTTGTGATGTTGGCGTCAAGGATGGTTGTCAGGGCTTTCTTGAAGCCTGCATCGATGGCCGCGAGAGGAGTCTTTCCCGCCCTGGTCTCTTCCCTCATCCGTTCATAGATGAGCACGTTGCCGTCCACGGCCATGCCTATGGTCAGAACGATACCCGCGATTCCGGGAAGGGTGAGGGTCGCCTTGAGGGAGATGAGGCCCGCAAAGACGAGGAGGATGGCCACCGCAAGGGCAGCATCCGCCGCAATGCCGAGGGTACGGTAGTACAGCAGCATGAAAAGGAACACCAGGGATGCGCCTATAAGACCGGCACGGATTCCGGAGTTGATGGAGTCTTCGCCGAGGCTCGGCCCAACGGACCTGTTTTCGATGACTTCGACGGCGATGGGAAGGGCTCCGGCCCGGAGCATAATGGAAAGCCGGCTTGCCTCCGCAGCGCTGAACCGTCCGGAAATCTGGGCATTGCCGCCGGTAATCCTCTCCTGGACCACGGGGGCCGAGATAACCACGCCGTCAAGGACGATGGCAATCTGCCGACCCACGTTGTCCGCTGTGGCCCTGTCAAAGAGCTTCGCGCCCTCGGAACTGAAAGTGAGGCCCACCACCGGTCTGCCCAGGTTGTCGTACCGGGTCTTGGCGTCCACGAGGTCTTTTCCGCTCACCAGCACAGGGCCGAGAAGATAGTATCGGCCTTCATCGTCCCTGGACACCCTGGAGCCGGTTATTTCTTCGCTCCGTTTGGCGAGAGCTTCCCTGGCCGCCTCGATCTGGGACCTGGCTTCGTTCCATCGGGTCTCCGCTCTCTGGAATTCCTCGTCGCTGTCGTAGTTCGGCCTCTGGGGGCCGGGGGGAACGGCGGCGGTGGCCTCGATGACGGACCGGAACTCCAGTTCGGCTGTCTTGCCTATGAGTTCGAGAGCCGCGTCAGGATCCTGTATTCCGGGAAGGTCAACTATGACTCTGTCCCGGCCTTCCCTCTGAATGACCGGTTCGGCCACGCCGTACTGGTCAACCCTGTTCCGCAGGACGGCGAGGAGCCTTTCGATGCTGTCCTCCGTCACCTTGCTGTCCTCCGATTCCTTCGCCTGAAGGACGATGTGCGCGCCGCCCTTCAGGTCAAGCCCGAGGTTGATCTTTCCCGATATGGGAAACACCGTCACGAGAGCCGCAACAACCACGATGGCGACTAAACCGAGCCGCCAGCGGTCTCTTCTGAGCATAATTCTTCCCTCCTGGACATACCGCGAAATTAGTGCATATCAAAGGACCGGAAAAAGCGGAGCGGCCGCCCGGAGGCGACCCTCTCCGCACCGGTGTCTTTCCTCACCTGGGAAAAGGTCAGTTTTTCTCCTCTTCCGTTTTGCCTGCATCCTCCCTGGGGGCGAACTCCTTCTGCTGGGGGGCTGCCGCGGAACGCTTGGTGGCCACTGCGGACTTCAGTATCCGGACTTTCACTCCGTCGGCGATTTCCACGACAATGCTGTCATCCTTTACTTCCCTGATGGTAGCGAAAAATCCGCCGATGGTTACGATCTGGTCGCCCCTGGAAAGGGACGCGAGAAGTTCCTCCTGGGCTCTCTGCCGTTTCTTTTGGGGCCTGATGATGAAGAAGTAGAAGATAACGACGAATATCGCGAGGGGAAAAAGCATTCCCATAAGATTGCCCTGTCCTCCAGCTGTCTGTCCGCACTGCTGATTCATGAAAAAAACGCCTCCTCAAAGTATTTTGGTTCAAAGGCCCCGAAGGGGACCATGATATTCTATCAAATACTACTCTTCTTTGTGCTTGAGGAAAAAAAGCAGCTTCTCGAGCTCGACGGAAATGTCCACCGCCGCGAGAAGCACATTCTCCGGAACGGAAAGGGAGACCGGCGCGAAATTGAGAATCCCCTTCACCGTCCCCGCCTCGGCTGCCTTGTCGACCACGTGCTGTGCAGCTCCTCCGGGGACGGTGAGTATCAGGACCTCTATTTCCTTCTCCCGGACGATCTCCGCAATGTCTTCCGCAGAATAGCAGGGGATGCCCTGAATTTCCTTTCCGATCTTTTCCGTGTCCACGTCGAAAAGAGCCCTGATGCGAAATTTGTCGTTCCGGAAGGCCTGGTATCCAAGCAGCGCTTCCCCGAGCTTTCCCACTCCGACGAGCCCGATGGACCATTTCCTGGGTGAGGCCAGAATGCGGCTGATATGCTTGTGGAGCCGGTCAACGTGGTATCCGACCCCCCTTTTGCCGATCTCTCCGAAATAGGAAAGGTCCTTTCTCACCTGGCTGGCCTTGAAGGAAAGCATCTCGCCCATTTCCTGGGAGGAAACAACTTTCTGTCCTTCGGCGACAAGCTGCTCCAGCAGGCGTTGGTACTGTACAAGCCGTTCAATTGTGGGTTCAGCTATCTTCATTTCCGCACTTCCTTCAGTGGGATGGTGAAGGGGCGGAGGTATTCTCCGCCCCGGAAGCTATTCCTTCCAGGCGACGACTTCGATTTCCACGAGGGCGCCCTTGGGCAGGGCGCTCACTTCCACGAAGGACCGCGCCGGCGGTTCCTTGTCGAAGTGCTTCGCGTACACGCCGTTGACCACGGCGAAATCTCCCATGCTTGCGGCGAAAACGGTGGCCTTGATCACATCGGAAAGGGAGTAACCGGCACTCTCGAGAACCGCCCTGACGTTCTTCAGAACCTGTTCCGCCTGCTGCTCCACTCCGCCCTCGACGAAATTCCCCGTGGCAGGGTCGATGGGAATCTGTCCCGAGCAGAAAAGGAAATTCCCTGCCCTTACGGCCTGGCTGTAAGGGCCTACGGCCGCTGGGGCCGCTGCGGTGGAAATAATTTCTTTCATCTCGTTTCCTCCTTCGTGGATATTATCTGCAGGAGTTTCCCCTGAACTGGGAAAGCCTGGCATAGGGCGCCCGTTCCAGGTCTTCGGCGATTCGCAGGAGCTGATTGTACTTGGCGACTCTGTCGATCCGCGCGGGAGCTCCGGTCTTGATCTGGCCGGCCCCGGTGGCGACGGAAAGGTCGCTGATGAAGGTATCGTCCGTCTCGCCGGAGCGGTGGGAGATGATGGTCCCGTAGCCGTACCTCTTCGCGAGGGCAATGACGTTGAGGGTCTCGGAGAGTGTGCCGATCTGGTTCAGCTTGATGAGGATCGCATTCGCAATGCCTTCCTCGATGCCCCTGGAGAGCTTTTCGGGGTTGGTGACGAAGAGGTCGTCACCAACGATCTGGATTTTCTTGCCGAGCCTCGAGGTCATGACGGCCCATCCGGCCCAGTCGTCCTCAGCCATGCCGTCTTCGATGGAGAGGATGGGATAGTCCCGGCAGAGTTCCTCCCAGTAGCCCACCATCTCCTCGGCGGAGAAGACTTTGTTCTCCCCGGCGAAATGATACTTGCCGTCCTTGAACAATTCCGATGCCGCAGGGTCGAGGGCCAGGCTGACATCCTTTCCTGGGGCGTATCCGGCCTTCTCCACCGCCTCGAGGATGAGGTCGATGGCCTCCCTGTTGCTCTTCAGGTCCGGGGCGAATCCGCCCTCGTCGCCGATGGCGGTGCTGTATCCCCTGGAGTTGACCGTTTTCTTGAGGGAATGGTAGGTCTCAACCCCAATGCGGAGGGCTTCGGCAAAGGTCTCGGCCCCGTGGGGAACGATCATGAACTCCTGGATGTCCACGTTGTTGTCCGCGTGGGCGCCGCCGTTGATCACGTTCATCATGGGCGTGGGGAGGGAGAAGGGCCCGAGGCCGCCTATCCATGCCCACAGGGGCATGTCATGGTCGTCTGCGGCAGCCCTGGCCGCGGCCAGGGACACGCCGAGAATGGCGTTGGCGCCGAGCTCGCTCTTGTTCGGCGTTCCGTCAAGCTCCATAAGGGCTGCGTCGAGCTCGGTCTGATCGTCGGCATCAAACCCCATGAGCTCGGGGGCGATCTTCTCGTTGACTCCGTTCACGGCCTTCAGGACGCCCTTGCCGTTGTATCTGGGACCGCCGTCACGAAGCTCCACCGCCTCGTAGGTTCCGGTGGACGCCCCGGAGGGAACGGCCGCCCTTCCCGATGCCCCGCTGTCAAGCCAGACCTCCACTTCCACCGTGGGGTTTCCCCGGGAGTCGATTATTTCCCTTCCGTGCACTCCTATAATACTGCTCATCGATCTCAGCTCCTTTTCAGTTCCATCCTCGTCCGAACAGGGGATGATTTTCTGCCGCTACCACGGTTTCTCCGCCGGATCCGCCCGCCGTTCCTCCCGAACGCCGTAGGCCCCTCCGGGAGCGCCCCGCTTCAGTGCGTTTTCATCGTCGCAGAGGACCTCCACGGTCAGGATCCTCGACGGATAGGCTATGTCGAGAACGTCCCCGGCCCGAACCTCCGCCGCGGGCTTGCACTGCCTGCCGTTGATCCTCACTGCGCCGAGGGTGACCATTTCCTGAGCCGCGGTGCGCCTCTTAACGAGGCGGGCAAGTTTCAGATATTTGTCCAGTCTCATGATTCTTCTTCCTCCGGTTTTGAAACCAACGAAAAGTATATCAAACCTCGTCCTCATTTTTCAATTCTTTCACAAAGTCATTTTTCCTTATTCCCGGGGATTGCTCTTGAGCAGCATGGCCACCTCCCGGAACCTCAGAAGATCTTCCCTGTCCGCCTCCCCCCGGGAAAGTTTTTCCCTGATGCGTTCATATTCCCGGCGGGCCTTCTTCTTGGCGAGGATGCCCAGAACCACGTCCCAGGCGGCCTGGTTTTCCCCGAGCCCTTCACACCAGTCCCCTCCGCGGGCGATGGCCCTGAGAGGGAAGGTTTCGCCGAGGGAATGCCAGCGGGCCTCCACTTCATCCCTGGAGGGGGCGGAAAGAAGGGCGGCGGCCACCGTCTGGAGCCGTTCGTCCTCAAGAAGGGAGAGGACTTTTATTTCGTCGGCGGTCCTTCGGATGTGGTCGTCCTTCCACAACAGGGCGCAGAGGGCGGCCTCCACTTCGTCAGTCTCATGTTCCTTCTCGGCCGGGGCACGCTTTCCCTTCGCCGGGGCCGTGGTTTCCCGGCCCGCGCCCCTCTTCCGGTAGTCTTCCAGGAGGCTGCTGAGTTCATGGGGAAAGATGCCCATGGCGGAGGCGACCCTCGCCAGGTACGGAGCCACGTCCACCGGGGACAGGCTGCCCAGGCCCGACAAAATCTCGTCGGTGGCCTTTCGGCGTTTCTCCGGGGAACGGAGCATCTCCCCGCGAAGGTAGACGTGATGGAGAATCAGCGGCCTGGCTGATTCGAGGGCCTTCCCGAAGAGATCCTTTCCCTCGGGAAGAGAGAGAAGGTCATCCGGGTCCTTCCCGCTGGGGAGCTCCACGACCCGAACGTCCAGTCCCGCCTTCTGGAGGACGTACATCCCCCTCATGGCCGCCTCCTGCCCGGCGAGGTCGGAGTCGTAGCAGATGCAGCACCGGTCCGTCAGTCTGCGGATGAGCGCTGCCTGGTCTTCGGTGAGGGCCGTTCCCAGGGATGCGGCCGTCTCCTCGAATCCTCCCAGATGGAGCCGAATGGCATCCATATAGCCTTCCACGAGGATCAGCCGCCCCGAAGCCCGGGCTGCCTCCTTCGCCCGGTGCAGGAGGTAGAGGTTTTTTCTCTTGCTGTAGAGCACTCCCTCCGGGCTGTTGATGTACTTGGCCCCCTCGCCGTCGATGAGCCGCCCTCCGAAGGCAAGAAGCCGCCCTGCGATATCCCGGACCGGGAAGATGACCCTGCCACGAAAACGGTCGTAGAGTCCCCCCTTCCCCTCAAGCACGAGCCCCGCATCCAGGGCCTCCTTCGGCTGGACGCCCTGCCTGAAGAGGCTGTTCCAGAGGGAGTCCCAGGATGATGGGGCCCACCCCAGCTCAAAACGCTCCCAGGTTTCAGGGGGCAGGTTCCGTCTCGCGAGATAGGCCCGGGCAGCCTCTCCCTCGGGCCCCCGGAGAAGGTCCCGGTAATGGGAGCAGGCCATCTCCATAATGTCCGTCAGGTTCCGGCCCCTCTTCTCCCCTCTCCCGGCGGCGGAAAGGGTCACTCCCGCCCTCGATGCGAGGATTTCCAGGGCCTCCCTGAAGCCGAGGCCCTCTTTCTCCATCACGAAGGTGAAGATATCGCCTCCCTGGCCGCAACCGAAGCAGTGAAAGGTCTGCCGGGACGGGGAGACGGAGAAGGACGGGGTCTTCTCCTCGTGAAAGGGGCAGAGGCCGATGAAGTTCGCCCCGGCCTTCTTCAGGCGGACATGATCCCCTATCACTTCCACGATATCGAGTCGTTCCTTGATGCGGCGGACGTCGTCGGACTGCACCCTGATCCTCCTGAAAACAAAAAAATTCGGGGGGAAGGTTTCCCTTCCCCCCAGTATTGTACTCTTCTTTTTCCTTTACACGAAAAGGGGTGCAAGAACAAGGGCCACAACGGACATGAGCTTGATGAGGATGTTCAGGCTGGGGCCGGCGGTGTCCTTGAATGGGTCGCCCACGGTGTCGCCCACCACTGCCGCGGCATGCTCGGAAGTTCCCTTGCCGCCGAAGTTGCCCTCCTCGATGTACTTCTTGGCGTTGTCCCAGGCACCGCCGGCGTTGGACATGAAGATGGCCAGCATCACGCCGGTGACGATGGAGCCGCCGAGAAGCCCGCCGAGAGCCTGAGCGCCCAGGGCGAAACCTACCACTACGGGAGAAAGGATCGCGAGCAGGCCGGGGACGATCATTTCCTTCAGGGCTGCGGCGGTGGAAATGTCCACGCACTTTTCATATTCGGGCTTTCCGGTGCCCTCCATGATTCCGGGAATTTCCTTGAACTGGCGGCGCACTTCGTCGATCATGGCCTCCGCCGCTCGTCCCACGGCCTGGATGGACATGGAACTGAACAGGAAGGGAAGCATTCCGCCGAGGAAGAGCCCCACCATGACCTTCGGATCGTTGAGGTCGATGGCTGTGAGCTTCACCGTATGGGCGTAGGCGGTGAACAGGGCGAGGGCGGTGAGGGCGGCCGAGCCGATGGCAAGGCCCTTGCCCATGGCGGCGGTGGTGTTGCCGATGGCGTCGAGCTTGTCGGTGATCTTGCGGACTTCCTTGGGCAGGTGGCTCATCTCGGCGATGCCGCCCGCGTTGTCGGCGATGGGGCCGTAGGCGTCCACGCTCAGGGCCATTCCCGTGATGGAGAGCATTCCCACGGCGGCGCAGGCGATTCCGTAGAGGCCGCCGAAGTAGAAGCTGATGAGGGTCGCGGCGCAGATGAGGAGCACGGGAATCACCGTGGACTTCATGCCCACCGCCATGCCGGCCAGAATGACCGTAGCCGGTCCGGTCTTGGAGGACTCGGCGATGTGCTTCACCGAACTGTAGTCACCGGAGGTGTAGATCTCGGTGACGAAACCGATGAGCACGCCGACGCCCACGCCCGAGAGAACGGACCAGAAGAGCGCAAATTCCCTGAACATGGCAAGGGTGACGAGGAAGGCACCGCCGATCATGATCCCGCCGGTGACGAAGGTTCCCGTGCGGAGGGCCGCGGAAGCGCTTCCGCCGTCCTTCACCTTGACGAAGGTGGTTCCGGTGATGGCGGAGAGAATGCCCACGGCGGCAAGGACGAGGGGATAGACCACACCCTTCGATCCGAACACGGCAAGGCCGATGGCCATGGCGGCGATGATGGAGTTCACGTAGGACTCGAACAGGTCGGCACCCATCCCGGCGATGTCGCCTACGTTGTCACCTACGTTGTCGGCGATGACCGCCGGATTCCTGGGGTCGTCCTCGGGGATTCCGGCTTCAACCTTTCCCACAAGGTCGGCTCCCACGTCGGCGGCCTTGGTGTAAATTCCGCCGCCCACACGGGCGAAAAGAGCGATGGAGCTGGCTCCCATACCGAAGCTGGTGATGAGGGTCGGATCCTCGAAGAGGGCGTAGCAGAACAGGATGCCCAGGACGCCGATGCCGACCACGGACATGCCCATGACGCTGCCTCCCTTGAAGGCCATGGTGAGGGCCTCGTTCATGCCTTTGGTGGCGGCGAAGGCCGTTTTGCCGTTCGCCTTGGTGGCGACCACCATGCCGGCGTAGCCGGCTGCGGCGCTGCAAAGTCCGCCGATAATGAAGGAGAAGCCGGCCGATCCGCCGATCTTGACCCAGAGCAGCACTCCCACGATAAGCAGGAAGGGAAGAAGCCATTTGTATTCCCTGTACAGGAAGGCCATTGCCCCCCTGTGAATAATGTGTGAAAGCTCGGAGATCCTTTCGTTATCAACCCTGAAGATGTCGATACGCACATAGGAAATGAAGGCGAAAGCAAGGGCGGCGATTCCCGTGATGCCGACGATCAGCAACAACAAAAAGTCCATTTCCACTACCTCCTCGATATGATGAGACTAGCGTCCACGACTGAAGAAAAAAATATGGACAAAACCCGGTGCGAAAGTAATTATAGGGAGTAAAAATACAAAAAACAAGCATGGACTGCCCGAAAATGCCTTATTTCCGTTGTTTCAGGTAAATTTCCGCCCCTCCTTTCAGCGAGTTCACTCCCTTCAGGGGAAGGACAAGCCCGGCGAGACATCCTGCGATCATCCCCGAGACAAAGGGCTTCAGGGGAATCCGCTTTCCCTTCACGAACAGGGAGGCAGGCTGATCCCCCTCGGCTTTTTCGTACATTTCGATAATCTGCCCCGCAAGTTCCTTCTCCCGCCCGGGGACGAAAATGCGGTTTCCATCTCCGCCCGCCCCGGTGCGGTCGAAAAAGGCGAATACGCCCTTCACGTCCGGCGGCAGATCCTCAGGGGAACCCACCCAAATCCTGGGGAGGGGAATGTTCTTGGCCCCCTCCACGATCACGACGTCCTTGCCGGGAAAGAATTCCAGTATCTTTTCCCTGGAGATTTCTCCGGTCCCCGTTTCAAGGAGGGCCCCGTCCCTGCCCCAGTAGACGGCGGAAATTCCGAGGGCGGAGGCCCTGCCCGTGTCGGTCCCCTTCGGGGAAAGGACATCCTCCCCAGTATGCTTTACAAAACCGGCGCTCAAACCGGCGGAAAGAATTTCCTGCAGCAGCGCGAGGGCGAGGGTGGTCTTTCCCCCGTCCTTAAATCCGGAAACAGCGATTAGAAGAGGCATGAAACCATTCCTTCCCTTTCTGCAGGCTATGATCGTCCCGTGCCGTCCCCCCCGTTCATCCTATTCCCACTCTATGGTGGAGGGCGGCTTGCTCGTCACGTCGAGCGCCACCCGGTTCACTCCCTTCACCTCGTTGCAGATCCTGCGGGCTGTCCGGTCGAGGATGTCGTAGGGCACCCGGACCCAGTCGGCGGTCATCCCGTCGTGGGACTCCACCGCCCGGAGAACGGCCACTTCCGAGTAGGTCCTGGAATCGCCCATGACGCCCACGGTTTTCACCGGCAGCAAAACGGCGAAGGCCTGCCAGATGGAGGGATACCCCTCCCAGGAAGCGATCTCCTCCCGAAAGATGGCGTCCGCGCGGCGGAGGGTGTCCAGCCTCGTCCCGTCGATCTCGCCGAGGCACCGCACGGCGAGCCCCGGGCCGGGAAAGGGCTGTCTGGACACGATGGCCTCCGGCACGCCGAGAAGACGACCGGTGGATCGGACCTCGTCCTTGAAGAGATCCCGGAGGGGTTCAAGAACCTTCAGTTTCATGTCCTCCGGCAGTCCGCCCACGTTATGGTGGCTCTTGATGACCGAGGCGTTCTTTCCCTTATGGCCGCTCTCGATCACGTCGGGATAGAGTGTCCCCTGGAGGAGCCAGGCGGCGTCCTCGAATCGGGCGGCTTCCTTTTCGAAGACCCGGATGAAGGTTTCGCCGATGATCTTCCGCTTCTTCTCCGGATCGGTGACTCCGGCGAGGGCGGACAGGAACGTCCGGGAGGCGTCCACGTAATGAACCTTGAGATTGAGCTGCTTGTACTGCTCCAGCACTTCCTCGGCCTCGCCGAGGCGGAGCAGGCCGTTGTTCACGAAAATGCAGTCGAGCCTGTCGCCGATGGCCCGGGCCGTGAGAACCGCCGCTACCGACGAATCAACGCCGCCCGACAGGCCGCAGATGACCCGGTCGTCGCCCGTCTTCTGCCGGATTTCCTCCACCATGATGTCGATCCAGTTCCCCAGGTCCCAGTCGGGGGAGCAGGAGCAGACCCGGAAAAGGAAGTTGGAGAGAATTTCGGTGCCGAAACGGGTGTGGACCACTTCGGGGTGGAACTGGAGCCCCCAGATGCCCTTTTCGGGGTTCTCAATGGCAGCCGGAACGCCCTTCGATGTCTCGGCGACCCGGGAAAATCCCGGTGCAAGCTCTTCGATGTGGTCGCCGTGGCTCATCCAGACCTCGAAAGAGGACGGCGTCCCCTCGAAAAGGAGGGACTTGCCCGACACGGCTATCTCCGTCCTGCCGTACTCCCTTGCCTTTCCCGAGGTGACCCTGCCACCCATCATGCTGGTGATGAGCTGCATTCCGTAACAGACGCCCAGCACGGGCACTCCCAGTGAGAATAATCCTTCCGGCACGGCGGGGGCATCCTCGTCGGTGACGCTCATGGGGCCTCCCGAGATGATGATGCCGCTCGGCCTGCGGCTTTCAATCTCCCCGAGGGAAACATCCCAGGGAAGGATTTCGCTGTGCACCTTCAGTTCCCTGACCCTGCGGGCGATGAGCTGGGTGAACTGGGAACCGCAATCAAGAATGACAATGTTGTCCAAAAACCATTCCTCCGAATCAATGGGGTGTATAGCACAGGTATCTTATCAGAAAGCCCTTTCCGGCTCCATAGAAGGGAACATTCCTAAATCCGCAGGCAGCGGGGAGCGTCACCAGTGCTCGCTTGGGCCGCCGGTGCAGATTGTCGTCCTTGACAACTGCACCTGAAACCGACATCCTTGTCGGTTTCTCGGCCCGGGCGCTGTGCCTGGCGACACTCCCTCTGCCAGAAAAAGCTGCAGATTTAGGACATTCCTAAATCCCCAGGCCCCGGTCCCCTCCAGGGTGACCTCTCCCCGCCCGGAGGCGAAGGACAGCCCTGTTCCATGCGGAGGACATCCAGGGCCTTCCCGACGTGGAACGCCCTGAAAAGGGAAAAACCTGTCTGCCTCTCCCCTGCGCCGTCATTCCGGAACTTCCGTCCGTTCCCGGTTCTTTCATGAACGCCCCTTCCACTGAAAAAAAGCCTCCCGGATTCCTCCGGGAGGCTTCACTATACCATTTATACCATTTCTTCCTTCCCGCTGGGGGATGGATTCTAGTACATATCCTCCATGCCGCCCATGCCGCCCCTGGGCATGGCGGGTTCCTTCTTCTCGGGCTTGTCGGCGACGATGGCCTCGGTGGTGAGGACCATGGCGGCGATGGAGCCCGCGTTCTGGAGGGCGCTGCGGGTAACCTTCACGGGGTCGATGATGCCGGCATCGATCATGTCGACATATTCACCTGTGACGGCGTTCAGTCCGTGCCCGGCCTTCAGGCTGCGGACCTTCTCGACGACCACGTCGCCCTGGAATCCGGCGTTCTCGGCGATGAGGTGCAGGGGAGCGGTGAGAGCCTTCAGGACGATGGTGGCGCCGGTGCGCTCGTCGCCTGCCAGGGTGGCGACGAATTTCTCAAGGGCGTCGATGCAGTTCACGGGAGCGACGCCGCCGCCGGCCACGATGCCTTCCTCCACTGCGGCGCGGGTGGCGTTAAGGGCGTCCTCGATGCGGTGCTTCAGTTCCTTCTGTTCGGTCTCGGTGGCGGAACCGACCTGGATCACGGCCACACCGCCGACAAGCTTGGCAAGGCGCTCCTGGAGCTTCTCCTTGTCGTACTCGGAGGTGGAATCCTCGATCTCCTTCTTGATCTGGGCGGCGCGCTTCCTGATTTCCTCGGAATTGCCGGCGCCTTCCACGATGGTGGTCTCTTCCTTGGTGATGCGAACCTTCTTGGCCTTGCCGAGCATCGAGATTTCGGTGTTGTCAAGCTTGATGCCGATCTCTTCGCTGATGACCTGGCCGCCCGTGACGATGGCGATGTCCTGGAGCATGGCCTTGCGGCGGTCGCCGAATCCAGGGGCCTTCACGGCCGCGACCTGCATGACGCCGCGCAGCTTGTTCACCACGAGAGTGGCAAGAGCTTCGCCTTCCACGTCCTCGGCGATGATGAGCAGAGGCTTGCCGGTCTGGACGACCTTCTCGAGGGTGGGAAGGAGATCCTTGATGTTGTTGATCTTGCCGTCGTGGATAAGGATATAGGCGTCGTCAAGGGAGACTTCCATCCTCTCGGGATCGGTGACCATGTAGGGGCTTATGTAGCCCTTGTCGAACTGGAGGCCTTCCACCATTTCAAGGGTGGTTCCCACGGTCTGGCTGTCCTCGACGGTGATGACGCCGTCCTCGCCGACCTTATCCATTGCCTCGGCGATGAGCTGGCCGACGGCCTTGTCATTGGCGGAGATGGAAGCGACCTGGGCGATCTTGTCCCGGTTCTTCACGGAAATGGCCTTTTTCTTGAGCTCGTCGACCACAAAGTCGATGGCCCGCTCGATGCCGGCGCGCATAAGCATACCGTTGGCTCCCGCAGCCACGTTCTTCATTCCCTCGGCAATGATGGCCCGGGCGAAAACGGTGGCTGTGGTGGTGCCGTCTCCGGCGATATCGTTGGTCTTGGAGGCAACTTCCTTCACCAGCTGGGCGCCGGTGTTCTCGTACACGTCCTCGAGCTCGATTTCCTTGGCGATGGTCACGCCGTCATTGGTGATAGTGGGAGAACCGAACTTCTTCTCGAGAACCACGTTGCGGCCCTTGGGGCCGAGGGTGACACCTACGGTGTCGGCAACTTTATCGATACCGCGGAGCATCGCGCGGCGGGCTTCTTCTCCGAAAATAAGAATCTTGGCCATAATTTTCTACCTCCTCTGGAAGATGGAACTACTTCTCGATGATGGCGAGCACGTCCCGCTCGCTGAAAATGACGTACTCATCTCCGTCAAGCTTCACTTCGGTGCCGGCATACTTGCTGAAGATGATCCTGTCGCCGACCTTCACCTCAAGGGGAAGCTTCTGGCCGTTCTCGAGAACCTTGCCGCTGCCGACGGCGATAACTTCGCCCTCGGTGGGCTTTTCCTTGGCGGTGTCGGGAAGAACGATGCCGCCCTTGGTCTTTTCCTCATGGTTGACGACCTTGACTACGATCCTGTCTCCAAGCGGTTTCAGATTCATGGTACAAATCCCTCCTAAGAATATTTTACCGGATGCTAGCACTCATTCGAAGCGAGTGCTAAATGACCGAAATAGATATTACGGGTGGAGGGGCGGAATCTCAACACCGGGAGAGGGGAAATATGAAGAATTATGGATGGTTATCTCGTTATTCTTCCCTTTTTCTTTGATTTATCGAGTTTTTCACCTGAAATGTGCTTCACCAAAGACTCCACGAAGGGTCGGGAGAAAAATCCAGGGGCGTCCGGGCGCCTCGCAGGTAGGCGCTGTAGCCTGCGGCGGCTATCATCACGGCATTGTCGGTGCAGCGGTTTACCGGGGGCAGAAAGACGTTCCACCCTCTTTGCGCCTTCATCGCCGCCCTCAGGGCGCTGTTGGCGGCGACACCTCCCGACAGGGTCACGGTGTTTATCCCGGTCTGCTTCACCGCCAGGGCGAGCTTCCCCACCAGAGATTCCACCACGGCCCTCTGGAAGGACGCACAGATGTCCTCCACCGGGATCGGCTTCCCTTCGGCCCGCAGGCGGCCGATTTCCGTCGCCGCCGCGGTCTTCAGACCGCTGAAGCTGAATACGATCCCCGCCGAACTTCCCCTCATGGGAACGGGAAAGTCAAAAGCCCCCGGATTGCCGGAAGCCGCGAGACGATCCATGACGGGCCCGCCGGGATAGGGCAGGCCGAGAACCTTGGCGACCTTGTCGTAGGCTTCTCCTGCTGCGTCGTCTCTGGTTCCGCCGAGAAAGACATACTTGCCGAAATCCTCCGCAAGGACGATCTCCGTGTGCCCTCCGGACACGATCATGCAGAGAAAAGGGGGAGCAAGTTCCGGAAAGGAAACCACGTTGGCGAACATATGCCCTTCGAGGTGGTTCACGGCGATGAGAGGCACATTCCACGCAAGGGAGAGGGCTTTGGCCGCCATGACCCCCACGAGGAGGGATCCCATGAGCCCAGGACCTGCTGTCACGGCGATGAGACCGATCTCCTTCGCCGGCTCCCTCACGGCGGCCCTCCGGAACGCTTCCTCTGTGAGGGGAAGAAACGCCTCGAGGTGCATCCGTGCGGCAAATTCCGGAATGACCCCTCCGTAAGGGGCGTGGGCTCCCACCTGGCTCGAAAGAAGCTCGGCGACCACGTCCCTTTGGCCCCGCAGAACGGCCACGGCGGAGTCGTCGCAGCTGCTTTCGATGCCGAGGGTAAGGAATCCCCGCTGCGGTGAGATCATCTCTTCGGCAGTTCCAGTTCAGTCGCATAGTCCCCGACGGCGAAGCGCACCGTCTTTCCCTTCACCGCCGCTGCGGGAACGACCACGGCAAACTCGGCCGTCAGGTCGGGGGGCAGCTCCCCCACGGGGACGAAATGCCGGTTTGTCAGTACGTCCTCCGGGGTGAGCACGTGGGAGCCTATGGAAATCATGGAATGTTCCAGCGTGAGGTTTTTCACCGTTCTGACCCGAATGATGAACATGGTCTTCTTTCTTGTTTCCTTGCCTCCGTAGAAGCTCACATTGTTCTTCAACCAGTCGGGGGCCATGGGGTCGGACCAGGCCGCCTCGACGAGCTTTCCGTCCACGTAAATGAAGGCAAAATGGGCCCTGGCCCCGATGATGAGGTCTCCAAGGGGCTCCCCTTCAAACCAGAGGTTTGCCGTCCGCTGTTCCAGAAGCCGCTCCAATTCCTGCGCACCGGCGGTGCCGGCGGCGGCGAAGAAAACTAGCACAAGCAGGAGCGCAGCGATTTTTTTCAACATCATGGTTCATTCCTCCCTGTCGGATCGTTTCGGTTCTCTGCCGCCCTTTTTCCGGGCCAGGGCACCCCGAAGCCAGCCCCATTCCTGGAAGCGCAACAGTCCGGTACTCACCCCGTAGGCGGCGCAGGAGACCAGAAAGATGCCTCCGAGCCACGCTCCCCGAAGGGAAAGGCTTCCCTCCGCCGGATAGGGCATTCCAATAGTATACACGAAGACTACCCCTGCGGTCACCGCAAGGGAGACGGCCATCTTTCCGGCCCATGAAAGGGAAAAGATTCCGAGGCCGGTCCCGAGGTTTTTGGAGAGCAGCCTCACCCCAACCCACCCCGAAAGGCTGAAGGAGAGGGAGGTGGCCAGGGCGAGCCCCCCGAAGGACATGGGCTTCATGAGGATCAGGGAGAACAGGGCCGTGGCGGCCACGCTCGTCAGGGTGACCCACAGGGCCTGCCTGGGAAGGCTGCGGGCATAGAGTCCCCTCATGACCACAGTGGAACATGCCATGCCCGGCAGGCCGACGGAATACATGGCCAGGGAATGGGCCGTCCCCTCCCATGCCCACGTCCCGAAGGCTCCCCTGAAGAAAAGAAGGTGGACGATTTCCCTGGAAACCAGGATCATCCCGAGGGTGACCGGGAGGATCACGAACAGGGCAAACCGCAGGGAATCCCTTATGATCTCACGGAATTCGTCCACGCTGTCGGCGGAACACCGGGAAAGCTGGGGAAGCACTGCCTGGGAGACCGCGATGACGAACAAACCCAAGGGAAGCTGAATGACCCGGTTGGCATAGTTCAGCACCGAGATGGCCCCCTCCTGGAGAAAAGAGGCAAGCATCCTGCTGAGCACAGGGTTGACCTGGTTGAGGGAGAGTCCGGCGGCGTAGGGAAGGAACAGGGAGAGCATCCTCCGCAGGTCCGGGTCCCGGAGGTCGGGTTTTGCGGGAAGGAGAGAGACCCCCATTTTTCCCGTCCACCCCCACTGCAGGGCGAACTGGCACGCTCCCCCGGCGAGGACGGCAGCCGCGAGGCCCCGCACTCCCCATGAGGAAGCGACCAGAAGCACCAGGACGATGTAGACAAGGTTGCTCAAGGCCGGCGCCAGGGCCGGCACGAGGAATGACCCCATGCTGTTCAGCACGCCCATGGCGAGGGCCGCCAGGGAGACGAACATGAGGAAGGGGAACATCCACCGGGTGAGGGACACCGCCAGGGAGGTTTTGACAGGATCGAATCCCGGGGCCATAATGCCTACCAGGAGAGGCGACAGAACGATACCTGAGAGAACGGCCAGACCCGTGGCCGCCAGTAGGACGGTAAAGGCCTGGCGGGCAAGCTCCTCCGCCGCTTTCTGTCCCCTGTCGGCCAGGACCCTGGAAAAGACGGGAACGAAGGATGCGGAAAGGGCCCCCTCGGCGAGAAGCTGCCGGGCAAGGTTCGCGAGGGTGAAGGCCACATTGAAGGCATCGAGTATCCCCGACGCGCCGAACCACGCGGCGGTGACGATCTCTCTCACTAAGCCGAGAACCCTGCTCGCCAGCGTTCCCGCCATCATGAAGAGGGCGTGACGCACCATGGTTGAAGTCGATCTCGCCACTGTCAGCGGCCTCCCCGAAATTGATCCGCACTCCGCGCCGCGGACGTGCAAGGAGTGTGAAACCCATGAACCGGACAATCCTGTGGTGCATCGGCAGCCCTATCCTTCTGGACGACGGCGTCGGCCCCGCCCTTTTCGCCGAACTGGAGGCATTCCCCGCCGAAGGGATTACCCCGGTGAACTGCGAAACCACGCCGGAAAACCACATCGCGCCCCTCAGAAAAAATCCGCCCCGGGTCCTCATCGTGGCCGATGCCGCCGACTTGGGACTTCCGGGAGGATCGGTCCGCCGAATGAGCCTGGAGGACACGGGGGACATTCCCTTCAGCAGCCACGGCATCCCCCTATCCCTCCTCCTGGAGCCTTTCAGGGACACCATGGAGATAATCGTCATCGGCATCCAGCCGGCGAGAAGGGGGTTCGGCGACAGGCTCTCACCGGAAGCGGCTGACGCAGTGAAACGGGTCGCCGACGCACTCCGCTCTGGACGCACGGGTGAACTGGAGCGCTACCAGGAAAACCGGTCGCCCAGATAGAACTTCCGTGCCACTTCGCTCTCCGCCACATCCTGGGGAGAGCCTTCGATGACGATTTTACCTTGGTGGATGAGGTAGGCCCTGTCCGTGATGGCCAGGGTATCCCGGACGTTGTGGTCCGTCAGCAGGATGCCGAATCCCTTCTTCCGCAGGGTGAGAATGATCTGCTGGATGTCGTAGACGGCGATGGGGTCGATGCCGCTGAAAGGCTCGTCCAGAAGGAGAAAATCCGGCAGGATGGCGAGACTCCTGGCGATTTCCACCCGCCGACGCTCCCCTCCGCTGAGAGAATAGCCGGGGATGTTGGTGATCTTCTGGAGGCCGAAATCCTCTATCAGCTTGTCCACCACGTTGCTCGCCGGTTCCTCGGGGGGTGGGTTCTCCTGGAGCACAAGCTCGAGGTTTTCCCTCACCGTGAGGTTCCGGAAGATGGACGCCTCCTGGGGGAGATACCCCACGCCCAGACGGGCCCTGCGGTAGACCGGCAAGGCCGTAAGTTCCCGTGAATTGATCGAGACAACCCCCGAATCGGGCTTGACAAGTCCGACGATCATATAGAAGGTAGTGGTCTTCCCCGCCCCGTTGGGGCCGAGGAGCCCCACGATCTCGCCCATGTGGACGTCCAGGTTCACCTCGGAAACCACTGTGCGGCCCTTGTAGGCCTTGCAGAGGGACCGGGCGTTTATTGCCTTGCTCATTTCGATCCTTCCATCTTGAAGATCAGCCGGGGCTTGCCCGTAGCCTCCACCCGGTTCTTTTCGGGGAAGAATATCAAGGTCTCCGATTTCAGGGACCGGGCAGCCTGCACGGCGGTCACGCCGCCGGACACTACCAGGGTTCCCCTCGCCTTGGAATAGACGGCCTTGCTCCCCCTTAATTCCGTGGGGTCGCCCTGCTTCGGTGTGAAAAGAAAATAGATGTTCCCGGTAGCAGTGAACTCATCGATCTCGCCGTTGGCGAGCTTTCCCTCCAGGGCGTCGCAGACGAGAACGTACCCTTCCTTCGTGTCGGCGTATCGGCGGAGCTTTGTCCCCCAGAAGTAGTCGCCCTTCATCCGGAGCATGTCGGCATCCACCTGGCGGGAACCCCAAAAGCCTTTCACTCCCCCGTCGAAGATAAATTCCTGGGGCTCGCTGAACACTCCCGATAGGGTCTGCCCCTTCATGTCCACCTTGTCGTTCTGCCAGGCGCCGAAGACGTGGACCCCCCCCCTCATGGTGAAGATTTGCCGGTTCATGTTCCCGTCCGCACTCTTGGAGGTGGCCATCAGGGTTCCCCGGGTGACCTTCACGTTCCCGTCGGCCCAGAAGTCCCCCGATTCAGACTCGTACCGCATTTTGTCGGAGGTAAGCTCCAGATCCTCGGCAAAAAGAGGGGAAACCGCAAAAAGAGCAAGCAGAACAAAGAAAACGGAGAAGCGGACATATCTCATGGGACAGCCTCCCATACGGAATTTTTTCCTATTGTACAGGATTTTTTCTCTCCGCCATAGGGGCTAGGAGCGAAGAAACGCCTGGGACAGGGCGGATGCGGCTCCCTCCATGTCGGGGGAGGCCACGATGCAGGCGATGACCGTGGAGGCCGCCGCTATCATGTCGATATTGATCCTGCACCCCGCAAGGACGGAGAACATCTGGGACGGAATCTCCGGACACCCTGAGATAAGATCCCCCTTCAGGGCTACCTTCGCCACCTCCGCGTCGAAGGTGACTCCCTGGGCCCCCACGCCTGAAGAGAAGGACCTGCAGATGGCGATGGCGTCCCCAAGAAGGCTCTGCTTCACGATGAAGGCGATGTCGTTCATCTGCCCCCTCATGACGCTCTGGACTATCATCTCCGCACCCACGCCCACAGCGGCAAGATCGGAGAACAACCTGGCCGCAACGCCGGGAACATCGGGAACCCCCAGAACGGCAATCTTCGCCACGTCCATGTCGCTGATCACTTCTTCCACGACGCACCTGCCGGAACCGTCTACACCGAAAGCCATGGGGAACGCACTTCCTTTCCTGAGAGAGCGGAAAATATCGGTACCGCTGACGTTTTTTGCCACCGTCACCCCGGCGGAATCCTCCGAGAGGACAAAAAAACGGGACCGGACGCCGGACCGGGTGAAGATGGAACACATGAGCTCCGCAAGCCTGTGGGCCTCGCCCCGGGCAAAAGCAAGCACGCTCGGCCCCGAGCCGCTGATGGCCACCCCCGAACACTGGGGAATTCGGCGGACCTCTTCGAGAATCGCCTCGCCTCCGGGGAAAAGCCGCGCCCTGAAAGGCTGGTGAAGCCGGTCGTCCATGGCCCAGGGAAGATTGTCCCAGTTCCCCGTAGCCCAGGAAGCTGCCAGGAGGGCTGAGCGGCTCAGGTTGTAAACCGCGTCCTTCATGGAGACTTCCTTCGGCAGGGCTTTCCGGGCATCTTCCGTGCTCAGCTCCACCGCCGGCACAGCCACCACGGCGACCATGTCCGGGGGGAGGGGCGGCATCCGGACGAAACGGAGATTCCCGCCGTCCCAGCAGCTCACCACCATGCCGCCGAGGCAGCAGGGCACCACGTTGTCAGGATGGCCTTCCATGGCCACCATCATGGGAAGAAGCTCCTCCTTCGGCAAGGGACGCTCCCGCAGTTCATTGGCGATGGCCACACCGCCTACGATGGCCGAAGACGAACTGCCCAGGCCCCGCTTCATGGGAATGGCGTTCATGGTCCTGAGGTGAAGCCCCGGAGGCTCCATGCCCCACTCTCTGCAGGCCCGTTCGTAGCTCTGGATCACGCCGTTGCGGGTCACAAGGGATTCCTCGCCGCCTCCCTCACCCACAACATCCACCTCGTACCGTCCCGGAGGCAGGACCTCCAGGACATCGAAGAAGTTATAGAGCGAAAGGGCCAGCCCCACCGTGTCGAAACCCGAGCCGAGGTTTGCGCTCGACGCGGGCACCTTCACCCGGAGCGGGATCACAGCCCGAGCACCTCCGCCAGCGCCTCGGGAGTCCCGTCGATCTCCACCGGCAGATCCACCCTGCTCACCGCGGAATCGGGATCCTTCAGGCCGTTACCGGTGAGCACCATGACGATCCGCAGCCCCCCGGGAAGTCTTCCGTTTTTCCGGAGCTTCACCAGTGCGGCCAGAGGCGCGCAGGAAGCAGGTTCGGCGAAGATACCGTCCGACGAAGCCAGCATTTTCTGGGCATCCAGAATCTCGTCGTCGGAAACGGAGAGGAACTGGCCGCTCGTGATTTCCACGGCCCGCCGTGCTTTGTCGGCACTCACGGGGCGGCCGATCCTGATGGCGGTAGCCACCGTCTCCGGTTCGTCCACCGGGCTTCCCTTCGCCAGGGGAGCCGCCCCCTCAGCCTGGACGCCCATCAGCCTCGGGAGTTTGCCTATACGACCAATCTCTCTGTAAAACTCGAAACCGGCGCAGTAGGCGCTGATGTTTCCGGCGTTGCCCACGGGCAGAACCAACCAGTCCGGCGCGCCGTCCAGCTCGTCGCAGATCTCCCACGAAGCGCTCCTCTGGCCGAACAGCCGGTACGGGTTGACAGAGTTCACGATGGCGAGGCTTCCCTTTTCCCTGGAAGCCTCCCGGGCCATTTCAAGGGCCCTGTCGAAATTGCCCCGGACGGCGATTACCCGGGCGCCGTAGATCAGGGCTTGGGCAAGCTTTCCCGTGGCCACCTTCCCCGCCGGCAGCAAAACGAAGCAGGGAATTCCCGCAGCGGCGCCGTAAGCAGCCGCCGAGGCGGAGGTGTTCCCCGTGGACGCGCAGATGAGTGCCTTCGCCCCCTCCTCCAGGGCCTTCGACACCGCCAGCACCATACCCCGGTCCTTGAAGGACCCCGTGGGGTTCAAGCCGTCATACTTGCCGTACAGCTCCACACCGAGATCCCGGCCGATGTTCCGTAGCGGAACAAGGGGAGTGTCCCCCTCGCACAGGGAAAGACGGGGAGTCCGCTCGGTAAGGGGGAAAAAACGCTCGTACGAATACAGAATGCCTTTTCTCATGAATCTCCCTCCTCAAAAAAAAGCCTGCATCGTCCTCATGCTGGAGACGATGCAGGCTCATCGCGGTCCCACTCCACTTCCGAATAAATCGGCTGCTCGATCCCGCTGTAGGGGGCGGACCCCGGCGCCTTCCCTCCCTCAGGACTTCGGCGCCCGCTCAGGGGTGGTATTCCCTTTCCCGCTCGGAGGAGGATTCTCAGCTTTGGTCCCCCATCTCTGTCCGCCGCTTAAAAAAAGGTACTCTTCCCTTCATCGCGTAAATGACATATTATTGGAAACGAAATTGATTCTTACTTATATACTCGTGAGACCGTATTGTGTCAAGGGTGGCGCCCCATCCTCCTACTAACGTCGGCGCCGTCAAATTCAATCGAAAGGGTGCGTGCAGACATGAGGACATTTGACATGGCAACCATCGAGAAATTTACAGGCAGGCCGGGATTCATAGGCAAATTCGTCCACTCCGAAGGATTCACTTTCGCCCAGTGGGAGATCAAAAAGGGAACGGAACTTTCCTTCCATTCCCATCCGCACGAGCAGACCAGCCTGCTGCTCGCCGGAAAACTTGAACTCGGGACCGGCAAGGAAAAGGTCATTCTTTCCCCGGGTCAGGGCATCGTCTTCGCCGGAGACGAGGGACACGAAGGCTTCGCCCACGAGGACTGCCTCGTCATCGACATTTTCTGCCCCGTCCGGGAGGACTTCAAAAAACTGCAGCAGGAACAGAAATAACCTCGTTCTTGCTTGGCTCTTGCTTGGCTCTTGCTTGGCTCTTGCTTGGCTCTTGCTTGTCATCCTGAGCGAAGCGATCGCGCAGCATCCCGAGCCCAGCGAGGGGAGGATCTCGGGGTGGGTCTATCGTCCCTTAGGGGCAAGGGCAAGATCCTTCGGCCAAAAATCCGGCCTCAGGTTGACAAACCGCTCGTGTCATCCTGAGGAGCCCTGCGACGATCGCGCAGCATCCCGAGCCCAGCGAGGGGAGGATCTCAGAGTGGGTCTTTCGTCCCTTAGGGGCAAGGGCAAGATCCTTCGGCCAAGAAAGCCTGTCTCAGGTTGACACTCGCGAAACATCCTGAGATAAGCGGATGGAGCATCCAGGAGGGAAGGATCTCGCTTTTGGTTTTGGACTGCCCCAAAAACAAGATCCTTCGTCGCCTGCGGCTCCTCAGGATGACAACAAGACCATTGTCATCCTGAGCGAAGCGATCGCGGAGCATCCAGGAGGGAAGGATCTCGCTTTTGGTTTTGGACTGCCCCAAAAACAAGATCCTTCGTCGCCTACGGCTCCTCAGGATGACAACAAGACCATTGTCATCCTGAGCGAAGCGATCGCGGAGCATCCAGGAGGGAAGGATCTCGCTTTTGTTTTTGGACTGCCTCAAAAACAAGATCCTTCGTCGCCTACGGCTCCTCAGGATGACAACAAGACCATTTTTATGCCTTTTCAGACTTTTCCTCCCATTTATCGAACATGACGATCTCGTCCAGCTTCTTCCGCGGACGTTCTCCGGGAGCCTCGGCAGGGTATCCCAGGGGCAGGATAGCCACCACGAACCTGTCCGGCGGAATCCCGAGGATGGGGCGGACATCCGCCTGCTCGTACCATGCCACCCAGCACGTGCCAAGGCCCAAGTTCTCCGCCTCCAGCACCGCGTGCTCCACGGCGATGGCCGTGTCCCGGATCACCTGTTTCAGAGCGAAGTGAGGGCTCGTTTCGTTCACCTCGAGGCCGGGCTCGTCCTGTATGCGGCACCGGACATCGGCCACGCAGACGAGAAACACGGGTGCCGCCTCCATCCACGACTGGCCGTGGGCTGCCTTCGCCAGCGCCCGTTTAGTTTCGGGGGACCGTACCACGATGAACCGCCACGGCTGGGTATTGTGCCCCGACGGGGCCAGCCGGGCACTCTCAAGAAGTTGAAGGACAAGCTCGTCCTCCACGTCCTTGCCGGTAAATTTGCGCACGCTTCGCCTGGTCCTGACAGCTTCGATCATCTAAGTTCCTCCCCTGAAAATTTTCAGCTTCCGATCCATCCAATTGACTTGACACAGAAAAACATGCAAATCAGCCATGGTGCGCAACTATTTATAGATCTCTGATCGATGAGCAAAATCAACGGCAATTATTACCAGTTGATGATCGTTAATTTCCTCAAGAAGGCGGTAATCCTTCGTCCTCGATTAGACCCAGTGCAGATTCCCTCATTGATTGAGAAACACTCCAGTCATGCTGGAGCCATTTTTATTCGCCCAAGCATACATGGCGATGGTATAGTCGGCGGTGGAATTTCTGCTGAGTTCCTCACCACGGAAACCGATAATTCTGACAACATCTCCATAAGAACTCCCATCGTAAATCTGATTGTATTTTGCCATAGTGACAAGCTGAGATTCTGATGAAGAAGTCAAAAAATTGGGTGCAAGGGGTCCTTATAAATTATTATAAGCTCGCTGGACACAAAGACCATCCAAGCAATACCTATCAGAGCGAGAACGACGGCGGCTTTCCCGAATTTTTCCTTCCTGTGAACTGAAACACACCCTAGTGCCAGAGCTACCGGAACAATAAAAACCGCCGCGATAAAAGGAACAATAAATCCCATAATCCCCAGGACCAAAGCGATTATACTTATAATAGACGATGTCGTGCCTTCAGCTTTCGTATTTCCAGAGGAAAATCCAGAACCAGGCCCCGTTTTCGACTTGGCGATTTGTTCCGCTTCTTTCCTGACCTCATTCTCCCGTTTTCTAAAGGCCGTTATGTGGGAAATTATTTCTTCAGTAACACCTTCTTTTACTGCTTTTGACTCCCATTTTTTTCCTATCTTCGAATCAATAACACCGTTTTCTACAAGCCGCTTTAATTCAGTTATGATATCCGAGACCGTGACGCTTGTGGGAATAGGCTCGGGTTCCACCGTTTGGATTTCTGATGTTATTGACTCAGTCGTAAAAGGCTCAGCCCTCTGAGACTCGACAGCTCTTTTCTTTTCCGCATCCCTGATTTGCTCTCCCTGCCTGATTTCCATTTCTCTCATTTTGAAGATTGCCATCTGTTCGATTATTTCCTCAGTGACGCCTTCATTGACTACTTTCGCTCCCCACTTTTTTCTTACCCCTGAATCGATAATTCCTTTTTCTTCGAGGGATTTCAGTTCTCCGATAATATCAAAAGCGGTAATTCCAGCCATCAGAAGACCCCCTTGTCAAATTTGTCCAGACACTTTTCAGCGTGATATTTCCACCATCGCGGATTTCGCGGACAAAAAGCAACAATGAAAAGGCAAGTGATGTTTACGACGTAATCCCACCGCTTCAGATATTCGCCGAATTCCCTCGGAACCCTCGTGTATTGTTTTCTCTCTTCAAGGCCTTTTTTCCATCGCTCTGCCTAACGACATAAATTAGAGCAACCTGCCCGCTCCTCCATAAAATTTCCTCATAACAAATTCTTTCCAGGTCGATTAAGCTTTTTGCGCCGATTCAAGGGTGTACAGGAGAAAATCTATCATTCCCAAAATTTATAGAGTGCGTTCGATATTCTGGAAAGGGAAAAACGATGATGAGTTGAATTCCGCATGCTCCCGAAAACTCCTCTGCACAATAAATACCACTCTTGTCCAAAATAGGAATTTGAGAATATTAAATTCCTCCCGGAGCGGCCCTTGAGATATTCTTAGTGCGCCAACAAAAAAAATCTCAGGCACAATAAACAGGGGCGCTCTAATGCTAAAGCCTGCGAGCCTGTTCAGTCAATTGCTTTCTGAGATTTTCACAGCAGTGAACTTTGACAACCTGGTCGCCAGATGGGGCACTGAGCGTCACGCCAAAGGATTCGGTCCAAGACGCAGCTCATCTCCATGCTCTTCTGTCATCCGCCGGGAGCGGATTCTCTCCGGGAGATCGCGGGCGGCCTCAGCTGCTGTAACTGAAAGCTCGTTCACCCGGGGATAAAGGAGCCTCCCAGAAGATCCACCCTCTCCTATACGAACGGTCATCGTCCCGCAGAGCTTTTCGAGGAACTGTTCCGGAGGCTGTCGGATCATTTCCGTATCCCCTTCAGAAAACAGGGGACCTGTTGTCAAATCTGCCTAAAGCAGCTCGGCAAAGCCCTGGAAATTCAGGGGGCTATTTCAGATTTCGATTTAATTTGGACAGCAGTGGTTTTCTTCGTTGATTCCAAGGTACCCCTTTCCTTTTTGGAATCTATTCTGCCTGTAAACAAAGCAGATTCTTTTGAGGTTATCTGGAGGGGGCGAAGTGAAACAAAAAATCCTAAAAAACATTTAAAGACTAAATCTTCCGATTTTTTGCCATCTAAAAAATTCACCCCTGCCCCTTGTCAAACGCTTGATTTGTGGTAATATACTCCCCGCACAAGCAATAGCAACAAGAAGCGCCGAAGTTGGGGAATCGTCCAATGGCAGGACGCCTGACTCTGGATCAGGTAATCTTGGTTCGAATCCAGGTTCCCCAGCCAGCACGCAAGGCCCCATCGACTAGCGGCCTAGGTCGTAACCCTCTCAAGGTTAAAACACGGGTTCGAATCCCGTTGGGGCTACCATAATATAAGAAAGAGGCTGCCTCTTCGAGGCAGTCTCTTTTTTGCGCCTTTCCGGAAGAAACGTTTCGCCCGGAGGTTTTTTCCGTTGAGACCCAGCCTCCAAAGTGCTAGGATTAGCCATCGAAAATCGGATCGAGGTGCTGTCTTCCAAATGTCATTCTGTTATTTCAACGGTGAATTCGTGGAGGATTCCCGCGCTGCGCTTCCTCTTTCGGACCTGGCGTTCCAGAGGGGGATCGCCGTATTCGACACGGTTCGGACCTACGGCGGCCGTCCTTTCGCCATGGGCCGCCACCTGGAGCGGCTTGCCGAATCGGCCCGGCTCTCCGGCATCAGCCTTCCCCTGCCCCTGGAGGACATGGTCGCCGTCATTCGGGAAGGGGTGTCCCGCATCCACGGCGACAGCCTCGCCAAGCCTTTCCTGACCGCCGGAGACTCGGAAGAGAACGGAACCTTTCCCCACTCCAGGGTTTTCGTCCTCTTCTCTCCTCTCTCTCCTGTTCCGGAGGAGGTCTATTCAAAAGGACTGGCCCTTTCCCTTCTTCCCAGGGAAAGGGAGCTTCCCCGCATAAAGAGCATCAACTACATGACACCCTTCTGTCACAGGGAGGCGGGCACGTTCGAACCCCTTTACTGTCCCGGGGGCGAGATTACCGAGTCGGCCACGAGCAGTTTTTTCTCCATCGCAGGGGAGAATCTCATCACGGCGCCGGACCACAGGGTCCTTCGGGGCATCACGAGGGAAATCGTCATGGAGATCGCCCGAAAGAACGGCCTGAACGTGGAACTGCGGTGCCTCCACCTCGACGAGCTGGAGTGCGTCACGGAAGCGTTCATTACAGGCAGCGTGAAGGAAGTGGCGCCGGTAGTGAAGGTCGGAGAAAGGGTGATCGGCGACGGGACACCGGGACCCGTGACAAGGAAGCTGATCGGACTGTTCAGGGAGCGGATCCCGCTGTATCTGGACTGAAGAAAAGGTATAATGCCGGCATAAATCAACCATTGCCCGGTGAAGGAGGGATTTCCTTGGAGAACATTCTCTATATCCTGCTCGGACTTCTTGCGGCGGCAGTACTCTACGCTGTGTACATCTACAATTCCCTGGTCCGGAAGAAGGCCCACGCCGACAACGGCTGGAGTCAGATAGACGTGCAGCTCAAGAGGCGGTACGACCTCATCCCCAACCTGGTGGAGACTGTGAAGGCCTACGCAACCCATGAACGGGAGATTTTCGAGCGGATCGCCGCCCTGCGGAGTGCCTCCCTCGCCGCCGCCACGATCGAAGAGACGGCCCCGCTGCAGAACCAGCTCACCGGGGCGCTGAAGTCCCTTCTGGCCGTGTCGGAGAACTATCCCGACCTGAAGGCGAACCGGAATTTCCTCGCCCTGCAGGAAGAGCTTGCCTCCACTGAGAACAAGATTGCCTTCGCCCGCCAGTACTACAACGATGCGGTGAAGGAGTACAACATCGCCATCGCCGTTTTCCCCAACAATCTGATCTCGGGGAAACTGGGCTACGGCCCCAGGCCCCTCTGGGCCGTGGATGACGCTTCCGAGCGGAACGCCGTAGACGTTTCCTTCCGGTAGGGGGCGATTCCAATGGCGAGTTTCAACAAGTTGATCGACCATAACAAGCACATGAGCATCCTGCTTTTCGGGGTCATGGCCGTACTCTTCGCCTTTTTCGGCGCCTCCCTGGGAGCCTACTGGGGCGGCGACTGGCTCACGGGCGTGATCATCGCCGTGGCCGTGGCAGGCCTGTACTTCTTCATCTCCTGGCGGTTCGGCGCTTCCATCATCCTGGCGTCGAGCGGCGCGAAGGAGATCTCCCACGAAGAGGCCCCCCAGCTCTGGAACACGGTGGAGGAGCTTTCCATCGCGGGTGGGATGCCTATGCCGAAGGTGTACCTCATCGAGGACGAGGCCATGAATGCCTTCGCCACCGGGAGGGACCCCCAGCATGCCGCCGTGGCCATCACCAGGGGGCTGCTGGATAAGCTGAACAGGGAAGAGCTCCAGGGGGTCATGGCCCACGAGATGTCCCACGTCCGGAACTACGATATCCGGTTTTCCATGCTCATGGCGGTGATGGTGGGATCCATCGTCCTTCTGGCCGACGTGGTGCGGCGAAGCATATTCTACAGCTCCCTGGGCGGCAGAAGGCGAAGCCGCGATTCCCGGGGCGGCGGGCAGGCTCAGGCTGTCCTGGCCATTGTGGCCGTGATCCTGTCCATTGTCGCTCCCCTGCTGGCGTCCCTTATCCAGCTTGCGGTGAGCCGGCAGAGGGAATACCTGGCCGATGCGTCCGCCGTGGAGCTGACACGGAACCCGGCAGGGCTCATCTCCGCGCTGAAGAAGCTCACCGCCGACACAACCGAGCTGAAGGGGGCAAGCCAGGGGATGCAGCACCTCTACATCGTGAACCCCCTCCTGAAGAAAAAGAAGGGGAAGGACAGCCTCTTCAGCACCCATCCGGCCCTTTCGTCCCGGATCGAGCGTCTGGAGGGACTTATGGGAGCATCCGCCTGACTGTGGAACGGCGTCACTTTCTCGTGGAGGGAAGGGTGCAGGGGGTGGGCTTCCGCCACTGGACGGCCCGGACGGCCCTTTCCCTCGGGCTTACGGGATGGGTTCGCAACCTTCCCGATGGTTCCGTCGAAGTCCAGGCCCAGGGAGAAAGAGAAGCCCTGGACAAAATGGCGGCCTGGCTGCGCCGGGGACCGTCCTCCGCCCGGGTCACACGATTGACGATCATTGAAAAGCCCCCCGAACGCGGGGAGGAGTCGTTCATCATACGCCATTTCTGACATTTAATCCGGAGGTTATCCCCATGGCAGGTATTCTTCTCGTCTTCGCCGCAGGAATCGGCGGCTGTCTGGTTTTCCGTCGTTTCAGGTTGCCCGCTCCGGGAGTGCTGGGTTCTCTTTCTTTCGCCGCAGCCCTGAACCTGGCGGGGTTCTATCCCGAGTTCCCCCTCCGGTACCTGGTGTGGTTCAGCAACATCGTCATCGGCACATACGTGGGTCAGAAAGTGAACCGAACCTCGGTCCGTATCCTTCGGGACCTCCCCGTCCCGGCCCTCACTATCTCTGCGGGGATGCTGGCCATCTCCTTTGCGGGAGGCGGCCTGCTCTATCTCATGAGCGACCTGTCACCCGTCACGGCTCTCCTGGGCTCCACCGCCGGAGGCATTTCCGAGATGGCCCTGCTTTCCATGTCCCTCGGAGCGGACGTGGCAAGCGTTACCCTTCTGCAGGTCTTCCGGCTTCTCGCTGCCATTCTGGCCACGCCCATCTTTTGCAGAAGGTGGACAGCCTGGTGCGAAGGCAAAACACAGGGCGCCCCTTCATGTTCCTGTCCCCTGCCCCAGGAAATCCAGGATATGGCAGACGACGACCTTCCTCCCTGGCGGTGGGAAAACAGGCTTTCGGCCCGTGGGTTTGCCGTCCTGGCAGCCGTGGCCCTCGCCGGAGGGTTCACGGGATTCCGCCTCCACCTTCCCGTGGGGATCCTCACAGGAGCCATGTTTGCTGTGTCTATCATGAACCTGGCGGGGAAAGAACAGCCTCCCATTCCCGGAGCCCTGCGGACCACAGCCCAGATAGGTATCGGGATCACCATCGCCGGCAACATCACTGCGGACACCCTGAGGCAGTTCACCACCATGGCCGGCCCGGTTATAGCCATCACCCTCGCCATGCTGGCCGCCAGCCTCTCCCTCGGCTTTCTGCTCCACAGGATGACGGGGTGGGACTACCCCACCTGCCTGCTGTCCACTTCCCTGGGAGGACTCTCCCAGATGTCCATCATCTCGGAAGAAATGGGGGCGGACCCCCTGAGGGTGAGTATTCTGCAGTCGGTCCGCCTCTTGACGATCCTGATGGTGTTTCCCCTTCTCATGACATTTCTTTTCACCTAAGGCCGGGTTGTTCCCCCGTTTTCGGCCAGTTCCCTGAAGCAGCGGTTCCAGGACAGAAATTTCTCGTGGAGGCCCCGGTCGGGAAAGACCATGGTCCCTTCTCCGCCCATGGTTTTCAGCCTCTCCGGCGAAAGGGATCCCGACGCTGCGGCGGCCAGGAGGGCATCTCCGTAGGAGGCATCCACATCCCGGTGAAGCCGGAGCTTTTTTCCCGTAATGGAACTGATGATCCCCATGAGAGTCCTGTCGTTGCACAACCCCCCGGAAACGTCGAGAACATCCGGAACGGATCGGACCTCCCCGATCCTGGAAAGGAGGAAGGAAAGTTCGTAGCCCAGGGCTTCCCTTCCGGCCCGGATCATTCTCCCGGGGGTAACCGAGCTGTCCATGCCGGAAAAGGTCATCCTGGCCTCCGGATTGTGGAAGGGAGTTCTCGCCCCGTCGAGCCACGGGAGGATGAGAATGCCCGTAGGGGATTTTTCCCCCTCCGGGTCCCCCGCACGGAAGGTCCGGTTCATCCACTGAAGAAACCGGGATCCCGACGCTGTGGCCGCCCCGATGCGGAAGGTTCCCTCGAGGAGGGACATTCCGGAGACGAAGCCCGGAACCTCGGCAGGCCTCTCCGTGGTCAGGAGGAGGCTCACCGTGGACCCGAAGACCACAACGCAGTCCCCCGGAAAAAAAGCCTTGGCCGCTGCCGCCTCGGCATTGATATCGCAGGCTCCGGCGGCGACGGGAATACCTTCGGGGAGTCCCGTTTCACGGCCGGCGCCGGCGGTTACCCGCCCAAGGACTGAGAGGGGCCAACGGAGAGGGGGAAAACGGGCCGGATCCACTCCCTCTCCGTCGAAGAGGTCCCGTGGCCACTCCATGACAGGACGGTCCACAAGAGTTGTCCCGGCGGCGGAGGGGAAGTCCCAGGCCCGCTCCCCGGTAAGGCGGTAGGTGACGAAGTTGTTGGGCTCGATGAAGAAGGCGGTTTTGCTGAAAACATCAGGGCGATGCTTCTTCAGCCAGAGGATTTTGGGGAAGACGGAATGGGTGGTGAAGGGCCCCCCGAGCCTTGCAGCCAGCTTCGGACCGTATTTTGCGTTCAGGCCATCCGCCTGCTCCACTGCCCGCCGGTCAATGCCGTAAAGGATGGCGTTGTGGGTCTGCCGTCCCTGCCCGTCCACCGGGATAAAGGAGCCGCACACCGAGCTTACGCAGATTCCTGCGATCTCCGACAGGGGAACGGAGCGGGAGATCTCCCCGCAGAGAGAGAGAAAACCCCGCCACCAGCATTTTTCTCCGTCCACTTCGTACATGCCCGCCTCCGGAGAAAGGGTCTCTGAAGGGACCTTCGCCCTGGCGGCTGTATGGCCCTCACCGTCGATCACGCAGGCCTTGAGGGAGGACGTTCCCATATCCACTCCCAGAAACAACGGCATAGACTTCATCTCCTTTGAAACGGGCCGCGCGGAATAGTTCTTCCGACGGCCCGCAGCGTGCTGTTTTTTTCCTGTACGGTTGTTATTCCGGCAGGCTGGTCCTGTCAATGAGAGGAGCGTCCATGTAGAAGATCTTCCGGCCGCCCGTGGCTTCCTCAACGGTCTTTCCTTCCACGGCGAGCGAGTTCACCAGCTCTATGGCCTTCCCCGCCATGGCTTCGAAGGGCTGGGCCACCGTGGCGGACATCTGTCCGGCGCCGATCCGCCGGAAGGTCTCCTGGTTGCCGTCAACGCCCACGATCACGGCCTTCTTGTTTCCTCTCTCCTGGAGAACGTCGCCGGCAACGTAGGCAAGCTGGTCGAAGGCGCACCACACGCCGTCGATCTGCTCGCCAAAACGGGTTGCGTAGGTCTCCATCGCGGCCCTCGTGTCATCCATGAAGCGCTTGGTGGCCACCACGCTGTACTCGGCCAGGACTTTCACGCCGGGGTACTCGGTGAGGACCACGTCGAGGACCTTTCCCCTCCGGCGGGTGCCGTAGTGCTTCTCGAACTTGATGACGATGATGTTGCCCTGGCCGCCGATGGTGTCCATCAGGAAGGTGGATGCCTTCGCCCCCATGGCGAAGTTGTCGGCGGTGATGTCGGCCACCACGCCGTCTACGTACCCGGAGTCGATGGTGATCACGGGAATCTTCGCCTCCACGAGCTTGTCCAGAGCGGGACGGATTTCCTGGGGATGGGCCATGGCCATGACCACGGCGTCAACCTTCATCTGGTAGAGGTTCTCGAGCTGGTTGGACTGGGTCTCGATGGATCCGGCGGAGTTAAGCATCTTCACGTCCCAGCCCTTCTCCTTTGCCAGCTTCTCGAAAGAATTGGCCACCCTCGCCTGGGCCTCCGCCGAAAAGTTCGTGGCGATGAAGCCTACCGAAATCTCCTTCGCCTCACCACACCCCGCCGCCGCGAGGACAACCGCTATTGCCGCCAACAAAAGTACCGTTCTTTTCATCGTTCTTCCCTCCCTGATTGGTGTTTCGCTCCGGTTCAATGGATCTTTCCGGACGCGGTCAGTGCCGCGCCATCTTTTTCGCCTGAAGGGACGTAATGGTGACCGACAGCAGGATGATGAGCCCCTTCACGATGTCCTGGGTGTAGTAGGGTGCCCCGGCGAGAGTCATGCCGTTGTTGATGACCCCAATCATGAGGGCACCGACGAAGGTACCGAAAGGATTCGCCCGGCCGACGCTGAGGACCGTCATACCGAGGAGGGCCGCCGCGAAAGCGTCCATCATGAACCCCGAGGCGCCCTCGGGGTTGGCCGAACCGAGGCGGGACGTGAGCAGGATGCCCGTGAAGGCCGCCGCCAGTCCCGAAAGACAGAGGGCCAGGATTTTGCACCGGTCGATGTTGATGCCCGCGAGGCGCGACGCCGCCGGGTTGGCCCCCGTGGCCTGCATGTACTTGCCGGTGCGGGTGCACGAGATCATTACCTGGGCCGCGGCGACCACAGCGAACATGATGAAGATGAGCGAGGGTACAGGTCCCACGCTCCCCCTGCCGAGGGCTAGAAAGGATGGGGGCATCTGGCCGTAGAAGGAGACTCCCTTGGTATACATATAGACCATGCCTCCGGCGATAATGCCCGTGGCAAGGGTGGTGATGAGGGACGGGATGCCGATCTTGGTCACCAACAGTCCCGCCGCCAGGCCGAAAGCGATCCCCACGGCCAGGGAGAAGAGCACCGCCGCCAGGGGGTGCATTCCCCCGAAGATGAGCCCCGCCACGAGAGCCCCTGACAGGCTGGCGATATGGGGAAAGGCCAGGTCCAGTTCGCCTACGATGAGGCACATGGTAAAACCTTCTGAAATGACCGCCAGCAGGGCGATCTGCCGCAGGATGTTCATGATGTTCTCCCCGCCTGCAAAGCCGGGGACGGCAAGGGCAAAACCCGCCGAGATGACGATCAGGGCGAGTATGGTGCCGAACCTCGTCAGCGACCGCTGGAAATTCAGTTTTTCCTGGGACATGTCAGCTCTCCTCCCCCATCATGGTGGCGAGTATTTCTTCGCTGTCGCAGGGGGGGCGGAACTCCCCGGCGATGCGGTTGTTTCTCATGACGATGATTCTGTCGGCCATGGCGAGCAGCTCCCGAAGATCGGAACTGATGAACCACACGCCAGCCCCGCCCTCGGCGAGATCCTCCATGATGGAGTACACCTCCCGCTTGGCGTCCACATCGATCCCCTGGGTGGGCTCGTCGAAAATCCAAAGTAAGGAGGGTGTGCCAAACCACTTCCCCACCGAGACTTTCTGCTGGTTGCCTCCGCTCAGGGTCCGCACGTCCTGGGACAGCCCCGCCGATTTGATGGACAGGCGTTCCGAAACCGAGACGGCATGCCGGGCGGCATCCTTCTTCCGGAGAAAGCCCAGGGAGGTGAAATTGCCCAGCAGGGGCAGCACAAGGTTTTCTCCCACGGACAGGTCGGAGACGACCCCTTCTTCCCTGCGGTTCTCCGGTATCATGGCAATGCCTTTCCCGATGCTCTCTCCGGGGCTCCGGGAAGTGAAGGCTTTTCCGGCAAGACGCATGACGCCTTCCTCGAAGGGGAGACCGCAGAAGACCGCCCGGGCCAGTTCCGTCCTGCCCGAGCCCACGAGCCCGGCAAACCCGACGATCTCTCCCCGGCGGACGGAAAAGGACACGTCTTTGAACCTGCCTGCCGCCGAAGAGCATCCTTCCATCGCAAAGACCTCTTCCCCCAGCGCAATGGGACGCTTGGGGTACTGCCCGGCGAGATCCCTGTCGATCATCAGGCGGATGAGCCCCTGTTCGTCCACGGAGGAAGTATCCAATGTATCCACCTTTTTCCCGTTCCTGAGGACCGTTACCCGGTCCGTAAGTTCAAGCACTTCGGAAAGATGATGGGAAATGTACAGAATGGCCAGTCCGCGGGCCTTCAGGTCCCGGATGAGGGCGAAGAGGCTTTCGCACTCCTTCACGCTCAGGGGGGCGGTGGGTTCGTCGAAGATCACCACTTCCGGGTTCCGGAAGAGCACCTTCAGGATGGAGAGCATTTCCTGTCTCCCGCTGCCCATCTCGGACGCGGGGGCGTCGAGATCCACGTCCATGCCGTATTTTTCAGCAAACCGGAGGGCATCTTCCCGCATCTTTTTCTTCCGCAGAAAACCGGCGGAGGTAAATTCAAGGCCGAGGAAAAGGTTCTCCCACCCTGAAAAATGGGGCACAAGCTCTCTCTCCTGGTGCACCACGCCGATGCAGTCCGCCGCGTCCCGGGGAGACCGGAAATGCATCTCTCCGCCGTTCAGAAGGAAGGACCCCGAAGTAGGGGTGTGAACCCCCGCGAGGATCTTCACCAGAGTGGATTTCCCCGCCCCGTTTTCGCCCACGAGCCCATGAATCTCTCCCTTCTCCAGGGTGAAGGAGAAGTCGGAAAGTGCCCGTACCCCGGGAAATTCCTTGGTGAGGTTCCGGGTCTCGAGGACGGTCATTTCAGCCTGTCCCTGATTTCCTTCGTCCGGCGGATGAACTCGGCGGCCTTCTCCGGGTCCACGGGTTTGAAGGTGTCCCTGCCATACTTGATGCTTGTTCCCATGATCACGCCATCGGCCAGGGAGAGCATACGCTCGGCGTTCTCAACGCTCACGCCGGTGCCGGCGATCACGGGGGCATCCCCCGCTCCCCGGCGGGCAGCCCGGAGGTCGTCCTCGGCAATCTCGCTCCCGGCAGTGGTGCCCGCCAGGCAGACCGCGTCGGCGAGGCCGAACTTTACCGCGCCCCTGGCGATGTCCTCGAGCTTCCGGCCCCCCAGGGGTTCCGTATGGCCCGAGATGTTGGCAAACACCTTCATGTTCCCGGACAGGGAGGATTTGAGCCTCTGGATCTTCCCCGCGTCCGGGTCCACAATGCCCCAGTCGCCCACGAAGACCCAGGAAAGGAAGATACGGACGAAATCTGCCTCCACCGCCGCTCCGATGGCCACGGCGGCCTCGGGATCGGCGAGGACGGAAAGGCCGAAGGGTACGTCAAAGGTCGCCGAGGTTTCCGAGATGACCCTGCTCATGGCCGCCACAGTGGCGTTGTCAACCTTCGAAAGATAGGGGCGGTCTCCCTCGTTGCTGAAGACAATACCGTCGAAACCCGCCTTCACCAAGGCTTCCGCGTCCCTCAGGGCCGTGTCCCGGATTTTCCGCATACCCGCCCCTGCGTCGTAGAGGGGGGATCCGGGAAGGGGCGGAAAGTGCACCATCCCGAGAAGGGGTTTCTTTACCTTGAACAGTTCTTCAAATACCGTCATGTTCCATCGCCTCCAGGTGCAAGAGATATTCGCTCGTCTCGTAATCCGTGATGAGCACGTTCACAAGTTTTCCCGCCAGGGCGGCGTAGATTCCCCGGTATTTCTGGGGCCCACCGCCGATGCCCACACGGCGGGGAATTTTCTTGAGGGTTTTGAAGGGGATGCTCACCAGCCTGCCGTTGTAGGGGATGGGCACTTCCTCCCCCTTCCCGTCGATGATCCTGCCGAGCACGTCGCCCACGCCTCCCACTTTGCGGGCCTTTTCCATGTCGAGGTACTCCGCCGGGATGTAGGGAAAGAACATCCTGTCCAGTTCGGGGCCGATGGAGAAAAAGGCCGTCTTCACCGAATCCCACAGGCGGGTGGTAAGTTGGATCTGGGGTTCCTGCAGCAGCAGGTCCCGCACTTCCGCGGAACTGACTATGGCCGGGGCAAGCAGATAGGAAAAAGCGCACCCCAGGATATTGCCCATGTCGCTGGCGAGGCGGTTCGTTTCCCGCTCGGGCTCTTCCTTGCCCCATCCCCCCAGAAGGGGGACGATCCTCAGGTCGGGAAAACGGCGCGAGCGGTCCAGGGACTCGATCATCTCCCTGATGGTCACCCCGCACCCTATGCCCACCGTTCCTCCCCGGTCGAAGTATCGGGGCATCAGCTCGCTCGCCTTCTTGCCGAGGAGCTTGCGGAGGAAATTGCCGTCCGTGTCCTGGGGAATCTCCACCACCACGGCATCCAGCAGGCCGAATTTCTTTTTCAGTTCCTCCTCGGCGTCGGCCGTCCGGGTAAGGGTGTCCCGGATGCGGACCTCGATGACTCCCCGTTCCATGGCCTCCTGGAGGATGCGGGAGACTGTGGGGACGGAGACACCCAGCACCCGGCCGATCTCGGCCTGGGACATCCGGGAGTAGTAGTAGAGTTCCGAGGCTTTTACCAGCAGGGCGTCCGAATACATAGGGTTCCTCCGTTTGAAAGATGTTCCTGAAATAATTTTCTCTCCAGGCACAGTATAGGCAAAGTGCAACGGGAAAGCAAACCCTGAAATTTGCGGCACAGGAAGGGCAGCGAGGAGCATTTCCGGTGCTCGCTTGGGCCGCCGGTGCACATTGTCATCCGTGACAACTGCTCAAGCGAGTCCCGCGGCTCTCTTCCTTCGCCGGTTGCCTGCTTGTTAAACCTACATCCCTGTCGGTTTCTCGGCCTGGCGCTGCGCCCGGCAACACTCCCGCCGCCCGAAAAACCTGCGGTTTTACGATCATTCTCCTCTCTTCCGCTCCGGCGAGTTCTCTGCTATCCTTTACGAAATGCCGGAAACCGTCCGGCGAGAAGGAGCTGACGACCATGAGATACTTTCCCTTCGGGAAAACGGGAGTTTCCCTGTCTGAAGTAGGATTCGGAGGCATTCCCATCATCCGGCTATCCTTTGCCGATGCCGAGCGGACCCTCCGCCGGGCCTTCGACTTGGGCATCACCCTCTTTGACACGGCGAACGCCTACCACGACAGCGAGGAGAAGATCGGCAGGGCCCTCGCCCCGGTGAGAGACAAGATTTTCCTCGCCACCAAGACCATGAAGCGGGACGCCCCCTCCGCCGCGGAGCACATCGACCTGAGTCTCAGGCGCATGAATACCGACTATATCGACCTTTTCCAATTCCACCAGGTGGTCCTCGAAAAGGACTGGGAGAAGATCTTGGCTCCGGGGGGCGCCATGGAGGCGGCCCTGGAGGCACAGAAGGCGGGGAAGATCCGCTTCATCGGCATCACCTCCCACAGCCTCTCCATGGCGAGGAAGCACGTGGAATCCGGCCTGTTCGTCTCCATCCAGTTTCCCTTCAACTTCATCGAAACCGATGCGGCAAAGGAACTCCACCCCCTCGCCCGGGAAAAGGGGGTTGCCATCCTCGCCATGAAACCCTTCGCGGGCGGGGCCATCACCGACGCGGCCCTGGCCTTTAAGTACCTCCGTTCCCACGAGAACCTCTTCCCCATCCCCGGGTATGACTCGGCGGAATCGGTGGAGCAGATCGTCGCGTTCTATGAGAAACCAAACGAGGTCACCGCCGATGACCTTGCCGCCATGGAAGCGGTCCGAAAAGAACTGGGAGGCCAGTTCTGCCGCCGGTGCGAGTACTGCCAGCCCTGCCCCCAGGGAGTCTCCATCACCCAGGGAATGATCTACCCCCTGCTGGCGAGCCGCATGTCCCCGGAGGTGGCCTCGGAGTTCGCCTCCGCGAACATGGACACCTTGACGAAGTGCACGGAATGCGGGGCCTGCGTGAAAAAGTGCCCCTACACCCTACCCATTCCGACCATGCTGAAGAAGCACTACGATCTGTATCTCGGCCACAGGAAGGCGAAGGCCTAGACAGTCGTGGCGGAGAAGCCCCCGGTATCGATCCGGCTCGTCCTTTTCGTGGGAGTGTTCGCCATCTCCACCGGGGCCATCTTCGCCCGCATGGCGGATGCGCCGGCTCTGGTGATCGCCGCCTACAGGACGGGGCTCGCCACCCTTTTCCTGTTGCCCTTCACGGGGGCGGGCACCCTTCGGGAGGCCCGGGCCCTCTCCAGAAAAGACCTCCTGACGGTGGTGCTCTCTGGGGGCTTTCTTGCCCTGCACTTCGCCACGTGGATCTCCTCTCTCTTCTACACCACCGTGGCGAGCAGCGTGGTCATCGTGAACGCCATTCCCCTGTGGACGGGCCTGCTCTCCCCCCTGCTGACGGGAGATCCTTTTTCTTCCCGGCTGAAGAAGGGCCTGCTTCTCGCCCTTCCAGGAGGGGTCATCATAGGGTGGGGCGATTTTGCCCTCGGGGGGAGCGCCCTCTGGGGTGATTTTCTCGCCCTGCTGGGAAGCTTTTTTGCCGCCCTGTACATCCTCTTCGGCAGAAGAGTCCGCCCAAGGATGTCCCTGACGGGCTACGTGACCCTGAACTACGGCACATCCGCCCTTGTCCTGTGGGCCATCGTGGCCGCCATGGGGCTCCCGCCCTCAGGGTATTCGGGAACAACCTGGGCCGCCTTCTTTCTCATGGCCCTGGTGCCCCAGATCCTCGGCCATTCGAGCTACAACTGGGCCCTCCGCTGGCTTTCCGGGGGGACCGTGGCACTCTGCCTTCTGGGGGAGCCCATCGGCAGCACCATCCTCGCGGCCCTCTTCCTCTCCGAACCCGTGACCCTGGGCAAGGCGGCGGGGGGCGCTCTCATTCTGGCGGGGATTTTCATCGCGTCAAAAGAAGAATAGAACGGACGGCAAAAGGAAAGAAGGAAGAATAGACATGCTGGAGGCAAAAACAGAGAGGATAAAAAGGGACATCGAAACCATGGCCGGGTTTACGGCCACGCCCGGGAAGGGCATGACGAGATTCTCCTTCTCGAGGGAGGACCGGCTGACCAGGGACTACATAGCCTCTGAAATGAGGGGGGCGGGGCTGACGGTCTTCGAGGACACGGCAGGAAATTTGTTCGGGCGGCGTGAGGGAACCATCCCCGGGGCGCCGGTCATCATGATCGGGTCCCATTTCGACTCGGTGAAGAACGGCGGGGCCTTCGACGGCCCGGCAGGAGTGGTCATGGGCCTGGAGATCGCCAGGGTCCTCCATGAGAACGGCATCGCCTCGGAGCATCCTCTGGAGTTCGCCGCTCTGGTGGAAGAGGAAGGAGCCCGGTTCGGCGGAGGGCTGTACGGCAGCAGGGCCATGACGGGCAAGGTCACCAGGGAAGCCCTGGATATCTTCAAAGACCGGGACGGAGTGTCCGCCGCAGAGGCCATGAAAGCCTTCGGCTTCGATCCCGACAAAATCGGCGAGGCAGTCCGGCCCCAGGGCAGTCTGAAGGCCTTCATCGAGATGCACATCGAGCAGGGCCCCATCCTCGAGAGCAGCGGGACCGACCTCGGCCTTGTCAAGTCCGTCGTGGGCATCAGCCAGAGGGACGTGGAGATCCTCGGCAGGCCGGACCACGCCGGGACTACCCCCATGGACATGCGGTGCAACGCCCTGATCGCCGCCGCCGAGGCAGTCCTCTTCCTCGACCGGGCGGCGAAGGAAGCCGCCGGGGGGACGGTGGGAACCGTGGGCAGGATGGAAGTCTTCCCCGGCGGGGCGAACATCGTTCCTGGGAGAGTGTTCTTCACCATCGACGTCCGGTCGGTGTACATGGAGAAGCTCGAACAGGTGACCGGGTCCTTCGCCGCCTTCCTGAAGGAGCTTGAGAAGAAGCACGGCGTCGCCATATCCGTCACCGACAAGCTCACCGTCAGTCCCGTGGAGATGTCGGCGGAGATCCTCGGCCTTTTCGAGGCGGAGGCGGCGAAGCGGGGTTATTCGTCGATGGTCATGCAGAGCGGCGCAGGGCACGACGCCATGATCATGGCATCGGCCACGGACACGGGACTGGTCTTCGTACCCAGCAAGGGAGGACGGAGCCACTGCCCGGAGGAGTGGACCGACTACGGCCAGATCAAGAAGGGCGTGGACGTGGTTCTGGGCGCCGTGCTCTCCCTGGCGAAGGCCATGGTCTGAAAACCAGCGAAAAACTGACAAGGGTGGACCCTGTCGGGTCCGCCCCTCTTTACCGTTCCAGCTTCAGGAACAGCATCCCCAGTGGAGGAAGGGTGAGGCAGAGGGAGTGTTCGCCCTGTTTCCACCGAAGCTCCTCCGAGTGAAGCCCCCCGTAGTTGCCGAACCCGGAACCGCCGTATTCCTTTGCATCGCTGTTCAGGATTTCCCGCCAGTAGCCCCCGCAGGGAACGGGAATCCGGTAATGGAGCCTGGGCACCGGGGTAAAGTTAAACACGGCCAGGATCATGTCGCCGGAAGCGCTCTTCCGGACGAAGGAGACCACGCTCTTTTCCCAGTCGGAGAAATCGCACCACTCGAAGCCGTCGGGAGTAAAATCCCGCTCGTGGAGGGCCGGTTCTTGCCGATACACCCGGTTCAGCTCCGCCACGAGAAGGGAGATTCCCCTGTGCTCCGGGATGGAAAGCTGGTCCCACTGGAGGCTGTCGTCATGGTCCCATTCCTTCCCCTGGGCGAATTCGCACCCCATGAACAGGAGTTTTTTGCCGGGATGGGCGAACATATAGCCGTAGAGCACTCGGAGGTTGGCAAATTTCTGCCAGGCGTCCCCGGGCATCTTGCCCAGCATGGATCCCTTGCCGTGGACCACCTCGTCATGGGAAAAGGGAAGAAGGAAATTCTCCGTAAAGGCGTACATGATGCTGAAGGTGATCTTGTCGTGGCTGTACTTCCGGTACACCGGGTCTTTTGACATGAAGGCAATGGTGTCGTGCATCCACCCCATGTTCCACTTCATGCCGAACCCCAGCCCCCCCACGAACACGGGGCGGGTGACCATGGGCCACGCGGTGGATTCCTCGGCGATGGTCTGTACGTCGGGAAACTCGCCGTAGACGGCTTCGTTCAGTTTTTTCAGAAAGTCGATGGCCTCGAGGTTCTCCCGGCCGCCGAACCGGTTGGGGATCCACTCCCCCGCCTTTCTGGAGTAGTCCAGGTAGAGCATGGAGGCCACGGCGTCCACCCTCAGGCCGTCGGCGTGGAACCGGTCGAGCCAGAAGAAGGCGCTGCTCAGCAGAAACCCCCTCACCTCGTTCCTGCCGTAGTTGAAAATCCAGCTTCCCCAGTCGGGGTGGTAGCCTTTCCGGGGATCCTCGTGCTCGTAAAGGCATGTGCCGTCAAACTTCGCCAGGCCGTAACCGTCCGCCGGAAAGTGGGAAGGCACCCAGTCGAGGATCACGCCGATGCCCTTCTGGTGCAGCACGTCCACCATGTACATGAAATCCTCCGGGGTGCCGTACCTGCTGGAGGGTGCGAAGTAGCCCAGGGTCTGGTATCCCCACGAGCCGTAGAAGGGGTGCTCCATCACCGGAAGGAGTTCCACGTGGGTGAACCCCATGGACAGAGCGTAGTCTCCCAGCTCGTGGCCGAGTTCCCGGTACGAGAGTGACCGGAACCCTTCCACGGGATTCCTCCTCCATGAGCCGATATGAACCTCGTACACCGACATCGGGGCGTCCAGGGCGTTTTTCTCCTTCCTGGAAGCCATCCATTCCCCGTCTCCCCATTCGTATTCATGGGGCCAGACTATGGAGGCCGTCTTCGGGGACACTTCCCAGAAGCAGGCAAAGGGGTCCCCTTTCTCGATGACCTCCCCCCCGCGGGTGCGGAGGGAGTACTTGTAGAGCGCACCTTTTTCCACTCCCGGGATAAAACCCTCCCAGACTCCGGAGCTGTCCTTCCGGGAAGAGAGGTAGTTGGCGGTCCTGTTCCACTCGTTGAAGGTGCCGGTCACGCTCACTTCCTCGGCGTTGGGAGCCCAGACGGCAAAGTATGTTCCCCGCTTCCCGCCGTGTTCCGTGACGTGGGCGCCGAGTCTTTCATAGAGGCGGCAATGGTTCCCCTCACGGAAGAGATAAGAATCCATCTCCCCGAAAAGGGAAAAATCATACTGCGTTTTTTCTGCTCCGGTCATGGTTCTCTCCTCCCCCAGGTGGTGCATCAATCTGTAAGTTATTGTACCCTATGACGGCAGAGAGAACAGTTTTTCCGAAAGAACACGGAAGGAGTCATTTCATGACGGAAAAGGGAATCTTCACCTCCGGGCGGTATGGGGAGCAGACCACAACAGCCCTTTTAGACTGGTACGACCGGGTCCGGCGTCCCTTTCCCTGGAGGGAGACGGCAGACCCGTACAAAATATGGATTTCCGAGGTGATGCTCCAGCAGACCCAGACATCCCGGGCGGCGGACTACTACCTCCGGTGGACCGCCCTCTTTCCCACAGCGGAAGCCCTTGCCCGCGCCCCCGAGGAGGACGTCCTCAAGGCATGGGAGGGCATGGGCTACTACGGCAGGGCACGGAACCTCCTGACGGCGGCGAAGGTGATCGCCGCTACCCTCGGAGGCAGGCTTCCGGAGTCCTACGAGGAGCTCCTTGCCCTTCCCGGCGTGGGCCCTTACACCGCCGGAGCGGTGGCGAGCATCGCCTTCGGCCTTCCCGTTCCGGCGGTGGACGCCAACGGGAAGAGGGTGTTCTCCCGCCTTCTCGACCTCGAAAGCCCGGTGGATCGTTCCGCCGGCGAGGCGGCCGTCCGGGAGGCCTTTGTCCGCATCCTTCCCCGGGACCGCCCAGGGGACTTCAACCAGGCGGTGATGGAGCTCGGGGCCACTCTCTGCCTTCCCCGGTCGCCCAAGTGCGGAGAATGCCCTCTTTCAGGGATCTGCCGCGCTCGTGAACGGGGGACGGTCCTGCTCCGCCCCGTCTTTTCAGGGAGGGAAAAGGGGGAAACGGCGGAAGGGCGGATGATCGTCCTTCTCAGGGAAGGAAAAGTCTACCTCCGGAAGCGTCCTCCCCGGGGGCTCTGGGCCGGCTTCGAAGAGTTCCCCTGGGAAGCTCCTCCGGCGGAACCGCCCCTTCCTCCCGCGCTTTCGCAAACCGAAGGGGCTGATTTCGGCCTGGTCCGGTGCTCTTTCACCCGGTGGCGCGTCTCTCTCCGGGTGACGGTGGTTCCTGCCCCGGACGGCCTGCAACAGAACGTTCCCGGAGGGAGATGGGCCGGGGGCGACGAACTCGCCTCCATTCCCCTTCCCGCCGGGAGCGCCGGAGTACGGAAGATGCTGTTCAGGGCCGGGCTTATCGCCTGCCCGTCCCGAAGACCGAAAGCCGGGGCAGAATGAGGTGCACCAGCACGGCGGACACAACAAGGGTGGGAAGAAGGAACGAGCCGTTGTAGACCGAGGAGTAGATCCACACGTTGCTTCCCTCGGGGGCGAAGCTGCCGAAGAAGATCACTCCGGAGAGGACGTGGCATCCGAACCGCAGCAGCCCCGAAAGGGCCATCCCCACCAGGGGGCTGCCCGCGAAGAACCCGGCCAGGCCGAGAACGCCGAAGGCCGCCGGATAGTCGAGCAGCGCCTGGAGGGGGTGCACTACGTAGCCGCCTGTCATGAGCTGCATGATGCCCGAAACGGCTCCCGCGAAGCATCCCGCCTTTCCTCCCCTCCGCAGGGCGAAAAGGAAGAGAGGCACCATCTCCAGGGTAATGGAGCCGCCCTGGGGCATGGTCCACAGCCTCAGGGCCGAAAAGACGACCGACAGGGCAACCGCGAGGGAGCCTTCCACGAGAATCCTGTTTTTATCACCGGGCATAAAAAATCCTCCTTTGCAGATATGCGTCGGAGGAATGTCCTTGAAACGGGCACCTTCCCTTCGCCGGCATGACCCGGATCAGGTTCCAGGGGTCGGGGCTGTGATGCCCCCTCTCAGTCCTTTCCGAACTCCCCCGATGCGAATGAGGATATTATACTCTTCTCTTTCTTTCCGGTCACCGTCCCGAGACCCGCCTAAATCCGCAGGCAGCGGGAGCGTCACCGCCGGACATACGGTGAATTCGCCATCCCCGGGGCGAAGAGATCCTGCTCCGCGCTCTTTGCAAAGATATCCCCTGAGAGAGGGCGCCTGAGGGGAGAGAAACCTGCTGATTTAGGGATGGCCGCTCCACATGGTCCGGGCAGGATGGTTCCGCCATCCCCGGAGGGCGTACTCCGGCGAGAGGCCGTTCAGAAGCTGTAGGGGTCTCCGCCCTCTGCTTGCCAAGCCTGCGGACATCAAGCACCTCGGCGGAGCGGAAAAATCGGGGTAGGGGAGAAAGGTCTGCATGATGTCTCCTTCATTTCACTCAAAACCCGTCTCTGACCGTACCGATATCGTCAGAGCTCCACTCCGAGAAAGAGCCTGGCGAGGTACCCGATGAGGAAGGAAATGCCCGCCACGCCGAGGCTGATGGAGAGCATCTCGAGAAAATTCTTCCGGAAGGGGACATCCCGGACCACCGACATGAAAAAGGTGAAGAACAGAATGATGCCTACCCCGTTCAGAAGTGTCAGGGACAGGGCCGCAAAGGGGCTGTCAAAAATTATATAGGGGAAGACCAGCACCACAACGGTGCCCAGGTAGATGAGGCCCGTGTACACTGCGGCCTTGAGGGGTTTTCGGTCCCCTTCCTCTGACTTCTGGGAGAGATACTCCGACGCCGACATGGAGAGGGCGGCGGCGATGCCCGTGATGCTTCCCGCCATGGCCACCAGCTTGCCGCTGCCGAGGGCGAAGGTGAAGCCCGCCAGGGCTCCCGTGAGTTCCACCAGGGCGTCGTTCAGTCCCAGGATCATGGAGCTCATATATCGGAGGCGCTCCTCGTCTATGAGGTCGGCAAGGGCGGCCTCGTGCTCCGTTTCCTCCCTGAGAATCACAGCGACCTCGGGAATGGCCTCCTTCACCGCGCCGTAGTTCTTCTCCGCCCGTTTCTCGCCCTTTTCCATGAGCTTGATGGCGAAGGTGATGCCCAACACCAGGGCCAACAGGACGAAAAGGACCACCTTCCACCTGTCCGGAGGAAGGGAAACCCCCGTATACCGCTCCCAGATGGAAGCGTGCCTCTTTTCATCTTCGGCTATTCTCAAAAACAGTTCCCCGTTCGGGCCCTTCACCCGCCTCGCCAGCGCCGAGTAAACGGCGTACTCCGTAATCTCCGTCCTCTGGAACCCCAAAAGAATGGATCGTGTTTCTTCGGTTATAGACATCATCAGAATTCTCCCGGTATACAGATTTCCGCCCCTGTCAAAAAAAGAGGACGGAGTTTTTTTCCGCCCCGCTACCGCTCCGGACCGGCGCGTTTTTGTTATTATACTCCACGGCATGATTTCTCCCCTTCCGGCCACGGGAGGGAATATGGGGAGGAGATACCGCCGTGTCCGATCTGTCGCCCTTCTTTCGAAAAATGACGGGAGCCGTGGTCCTGGGGGTCAATCCTCCCGTGCATGATTTCACCTTTTTCGACCTCTGGGCCAAGCCCCTGGGTCTCCTCTTCCTGCTGGGCTTCCTCCGCCGGCAAGGGAACCGGGTCTACCTGGCGGACTGCATCTTTGAGGGACGAACGGGGGAGCTCTCCTTCGGAAGAAACGCCGTCAAAAAGACGGAGATCCCCAAACCCGCCTGCCTCGCCTCCATTCCGAGGCGCTACCGCCGTTTCGGCCTCGGGGAAGAGGACTTCCGCGTCCTCCTCGGAAGGTTTCCTGCCCCAGACTTTATCCTCGTGACCTCCATGATGACCTACTGGTACGACGGGGTCTTCAGCTGCATTGACACCCTGCGGCAGGTGTTTCCCGGCGTCCCGGTGATCCTCGGAGGCGTGTACGCCCGGCTCTGCCCTGAACACGCAAAACTCTCCGGAGCAGACATGATCCAGACGGAACCCATGGACCTCGATTTCTCCCTGCCTGCCACCGACCTGTACCGGGGACTGCGGTACGGTGTCCTCGCCACGACCTTCGGCTGCCCCTTCCGGTGCGAATACTGCGCATCCCGTCTTCTCGAACCGACCTACCGGAGAAGGGACCCGGCTCTCGTGACGGAGGACGCGGCGCGACAGCTCTCGAGCGGCGAAGTAAGGGACCTCGCCTTCTACGACGACGCCCTCCTGGCAGGAAAGGAACGGCATTTGTTTCCCCTTCTTGAAACTCTGAACGAACGGTACCCCGGCATCGGGCTCCACACCCCCAACGGCCTCCACGTCCGGGAGATCGATGACGGCTGCGCCGAAATGCTGAAGAAAAGCGGATTCCAGACACTGCGCCTCAGCTTTGAAAGCTCGGACCCGGAAATGCAGCACAGAGGGTCGGACAAGACATCGGACGAAGAATACCTGGCCGCCCTGGCCGCCCTCAGAAAGGCCGGTTTTTCAGACCGGCAGCTTGAGACCTACATCCTCGCCGGAGTGCCGGGCCAGTCGGTCCGGTCGGTGGAACGTTCCATCCGGTTCGTCCTGGAACATGGGGGCAAACCGAGGATAGCCGAGTTTTCACCTGTTCCGGGAACGCCCTCCTTCGAGGAGGCTGCCGTTTCGCTCCCCGCCCTCCGAGACGAACCCCTGCTCTCCAACAAGACGGCCTACTCCGCCTATCTCGCAGGCACCATGTCCCCCGGGGAGCTCCAGGTCCTCAAGGACATGGCGAAGGCGGGAATGGCCGGGTGAGGACATCTGAAAGAAAAGCGACGACAATAAAGAAAGAATTGCATATTTTGCTTGACATCATCAATAAACCGGAATACTATAAAGCATGAGAGTATCTGAAAGGAGGGCAAAACAAGTGAAGGACATTCCTGAAAAGATCACGAAGCAAATCCGCAGCTTCAACAGATTCTATACCGGCGTCATAGGAGCAGTCAACCAGTCGGTACTCAACAGCCCCTTCTCCGTTGCCGAAGCGCGGGTCCTCTACGAAATCAAGCACAAAGGAACCCCTACCGCGAGCGAGATCAACGTCGAGCTCGGGCTCGACCCGGGATACCTCAGCAGGATCATCCGCCGGTTCGAACACGATGAACTCCTGGAAAAGGAACGGTCTCCCCTGGATGGCAGGGCCTATATTCTCCGCCTCACTCCCCGAGGCGAACATGTCCTCACTGCCCTGGAAAAAGCATCGGACCAGAAGGTTTCAGAACTACTGGCCCCCATGACGAAGGTGGACGTGGAAGCCCTGCTGCGATCCATGGACACCATCCGGAGCATACTGACCTGCGAACCCGGAGAAGTGATCATCCGGCCCGCGAAGCCGGGAGAACTGGGTCTCGTGGTATGGCAGCACATGGATTTCTACATAAGAGAATACAACCTCGACAGCACCTTCGAGTATTACCTCTTTGACGGCATGGCCCGCTTTCTGAAAAACCGGGAGGGAGGGAAAGGCGGAGCCTGGGTTGCGGACCACAACGGCGCCGTGGTGGGGTCCATAGCCATAGACCACGAGGACGACAGGACGGCAAAGCTCCGCTGGCTTCTCGTCCATCCGGAATTCCAGAGCATGGGCATCGGTAGGCGGCTCATGGACGAAGCCATGGAATTCTGCAGGATGAACCTCTACCACCGCATCTTCCTCTGGACCTTCTCCGAACTCAGGGAAGCCCGTCATCTCTACGAACTCTACGGTTTCTCCCCCACGGAGGAAGTGAACCATACCATCTGGGGGAGGAAGATCACCGAAGAACGGTGGGACTACCTTCTCGTCGACCCCGAGGAGGAGGATGCGTAGGCATCTCTTTCCTTTCCACGAGGCGGGGCTCCGGCGGAACCGGCTTTGAAGCTTTTCCCCTTCGTGACGAAAGAACGACAGGCTTTTCCGAAAAGGAGGTTGAGAAGAACACCGTGAGCATCCCTTTTCGAAAGACCATCCCCATCGCGCCGGGAATCAGGGCCAACCTGAGCAAGTGCCCTAAATCCGCAGGCAGAGGGAGCGTCACCGGTGCTCGCTTGGGCGGGGGGTGCAGATTGTCGTCCTTGACAACTGCCCAAGCGATCAACACGGCTCCCTGCGTTCGCCGGTTGCCTGCTTGTGAAACCGACATCCGTGTCGGTTTCTCTCCCCCGGGCGCTGTCCCCCAGGGGATAATCTCTTCGCCCCTGGCGGGGCGAATTCACCTTATGCCCGGCGACACTCCCTCTGCCTGAAAAACCTGCGGATTTAGGGTGCGGCGTCAGCGCCGCAGTGGGTTCGAAAGGAGTCGGCAGGGGTGTCCGTGCGAACGTGACCATTCTCGGATCGGGCATCTTCTACCGCAAGAAACTTCCCATTCCCTGGCCCGGCGGCTCAAAGAACGCAGGAGTTCCTTCCTTCGGGCCGGACGGGGTTTCGGAGGGCAGGAACGCCGCAGACGGGAAGAACGGATCTATCCAGGTGATCATCGACATTCAACTCCGCCCCCTTCCGCTCACGGCACCCCTTGCCTGCACCCTGTCCGGATACGGCGAACCGGGACGGGAAGAGGACCAGTATCTTTTCAGCCTCCGGGTACACAGGGACCGGTGGGACGACACCAATTCCTTTGCCCCGGCGGGTATCGATCCTGGGGAAGCCGTCGGCGGCTTTGAAACCCGCCGGAACATGACGAAAACGGGCATCTTCAAATCGGTTGAGCCCTTCTCCCTGTAAGGGACCGGAAAGGAAGCCCTGTTCATGAAATGCTACGACATCACCAGGGAGCTTCTTTCGTCGCCCGTCTACCCGGGCGACCGGGAGCCGGAACTGCAAACCGTCTTCGACATGCGCAGGGGAGCGGACTTCAATCTCAGTTCCCTTTCCTGCAGCCTCCATACCGGCACCCACTGCGACGCTTTTCTACACTTCCGCCGCGACGGGCAGGATATCGCCGGCATGCCCCTCGACCATTTTATCGGCCCCTGCCACGTCCTTTCCGTTCCGGGACACACCCTCATCACTGAAGAACACCTCAGGAACAACCTCCCGGAAGGAACCATGCGGCTGCTGCTGAAATCGGGCGGCACATCCTTTCTCGCCCCGTCGGGGGCGGCCTTTCTGCTCAGCCGGGGAATACTCACCCTGGGAACGGACTCTTCCTCCGTGGCCCCGCTGGACAACGAAGCGGGCATTCACCTCCCTCTCCTTTCAGGCGGCGTGGCCCTCATCGAATCCCTGTGGCTGGAAGAGGTTCCCGACGGGGAATATTTCCTCTCGGCGGCCCCCCTCAAAATCCGGGGAGCGGAAGGCGCACCCTGCCGGGCCGTGCTGTTCAGTTTTGACCGGGAATGCAGCCTGTAAGGGCACATGGGATGACCTACTACAAAAAAACCAGGCACTGGGCGAAAAAAACATCCGTTCATCTTCGCCCCCGGGCTCGTCGGAGCGGAAAAAAGCGCGTCCGGACTCGACATCCGCACCAGCGACAACGGCCCGGGAATACCTGACGATGAAAAAACATGATCTTTACCAAGTTCTTCCGGAGAATTCACTCGGGACCTCTTCCCGGCGGAACGGGGCTCGGATTGCCCATCGCTTCGAAAAATCGCCAGGGTCCACGAGGGGGACAATCCGTGTCGAAGACAATACGCCTTCAGGAGCGGTTTTCATCATCTCCCTGCCGGGCACATCAGGGAGGGGACGGAGGACGACCTCTCATGAGCGCCCCGGAAAAGAAGCATCAGAATACTGGTCATCAACGACGAAGAATCCGTCAGGAGGACCCTCCGGTCCATTCTTTCCCTGCGGAAGTACGACGTGCCCCTTGCCTCCGGCGGTGCAGAAGGCATCGAAAAGGCCATCGAAACCAACCAGGAACTCGTCATCCTCGACCTCTCCCTTCCCTGGCATGGACGGCAGGGACGTCTGCCGGGAACTGCGCACCTGGATGAACTCGCCCATCCTGATCCTCTCGGTCAGGGGCAACGAAAGCGACAAGACCTGAGGAAGGGCTGACAAAAAATATTTTGTCCTCACGCGACCCATTTTTAACACATTAATCGACATTATTCAGAGGTTCCTTAAATCAGAGAGTCCTTAGGTCACGGCTTCTTTCTTGACGGTGTCTTAATTTGCCCTCTGGTGGTCTATAATGTTAATATCATGCCGCGAAAAGGCGGTGGAAAATCGGGAAAGGAAGGAGTGGGGAAGGATGCTGTGTCTTGGTGATCTTGCCGAAAAGTGCCGCTCTTTCTCATTCGACGAAAACGGCTGCCTTCGCCTGTTTTTTTCGGATCATTCCATCGTTCTGTATAAAGACGATGACGTCCTAGTCTTCACCGGGGACGGGGACTCGTCTCCGAGCGAGGCCGAACGCTGGGTCAAAACCCACTGAAGCCGCAGCGGCGCCTGAATTCCGGTATCATCCGCAGGACGGGTGCGCCGGAATCTCCTCACCTACCCTCATGGAGGAACGAACGTGAAAAAAAAAGTGGTGCTGGTCATCGGTTTGGGCCGGTTCGGCAAGTCTCTGTGCAAAACCCTCTCCGAGTTTCATAACCAGATCATAGCTGTAGACAATGACAATGAATGTGTCGAGGAAACCGCCGGACTCGTTGACATGTGCGTTCAGGCGGACGCCACCGACGCCGAGGCTCTTGCCAAATGCGGCGCCAAGGAAGCCGACGTCGCGGTGGTCGCCATAGGAGAAAGCGTCGAGGCCAGCATTCTTGCAACCACCAGCCTGAAGGACCTCGGCGTTCCCTATATCATCGCCCGGGCGGAAAACGACATTCATGCCCGGGTTCTCGCCCGGGTGGGAGCCAACAGGGTCATCTTTCCCGAGCGGGACATGGGAGAACGGCTGGCACAGCTGCTTGTCCTCCCGTGGATGTCCCACTTCGCCCAGGTCCCGGGGTCGCTCTTCTATGTGGGCGAAATCCGCCCCAACCCAGAAATGACAGGCAAGACCCTGGCAGAGCTTGATTTCAGAGTCCGTTACAACGCGGTGATCCTCACCATTAACCGAGGCGGGAAACGGTTCATTCCCAGGGCGGAGACCACCATCGAGTCCGGGGACATGATTCTCGTGGCCGGTCAGAGGGAAGACCTGAGGAAGTGGGTGGAGGAATAAAGGGTTCAGCTCCGGCAAAACGTTTTACGGACGGACGGGTTCGTTTCCGGCATCCGTTCGGGACGCCAGCACCCCGGTTGGTCATCCCCCAACGAATGGGAGGGATCCGGTTTTGTCTGTCGTCCTGAGCGGAGTGAAGGACCTGTTTCTAGAATCTTAAAAATCACCCCCGAGATCCTCCCCCTCCGGAGATGCTGCGCAATCCGTCGCTGCGATCGGTTCGGGACGTCAGCACCCCGGTAGGTCATCCCCCAACGAATGGGAGGGATCCGGTTTTGTCTGTCGTCCTGAGCGGAGTGAAGGACCTGTTTCTAGAATCTTAAAAATCACCCCCCGAGATCCTCCCCCTCCGGAGATGCTGCGCAATCCGTCGCTGCGATCGGTTCGGGACGCCAGCACCCCGGTTGGTCATCCCGAGCGCAGCAAGGATCTCGCTTTTTCCCCTTCACCGGGATTTGACGGTTGCCAGCGTGTAGTACACCTTCTCCATCCTCTGAAACACCGCCTGCCATGTGATGTTTTTCAGCCGTTCAGCAAGTTCTCTGTACGATTCCGCCGATAGCGTTCCGGCGACGAGGTCCGTCAGTACCTTCCTCAGGTTTGCAGCAATGTCGCTGACGAATTTCGATTCGTATCCCGGCGCGATAGTATCAACGCCTTCAAGGGGAGGGCAGGGAATTAGCCGGAGCCAGTCCTTTCCTGCAATTTTGAGGATGTCCCTGACACCCGGCAGGTCGGTGGCAAGGCAGAGGCAGCCGGAGGCAAGAGCCTCGGGGAGTACCAGGGGAAGTCCCTCGTAAAGGGAGGGGAGGATGAAAATGTTCGCCCCGGACAGGGCGGCCGCGAATTCTTCCTGTTTCAAAGGCCCCGCGATGATTGCCCGTTTCCCGAGCCTCCCGGCGAGCTCGATGCATTCGGCCCGTTCGGGGTCGGTTCCTCCTCCTGCGAGAAGCAGCGTCCACGGCAGGTCGGTGACGGAAGCGAATGCCCGGAGCATCCAGGGTACCCCCTTGGCACGGCTCAGTTTTCCCCCGTAGACGATTGTCGGGATATCTGCCGTTTTCTCTCCCGGAACAAACAGTTCGCTCCGGAATCCGGCGCCTGTGACGTGGATCCGTTCGGCAGGGATGCCGTAGACCTGCCGTATCTCCTCCACCTGCCCTGAATACAGCGCAAATACTCCGTCAAGGCCTGAGCACCCGGAGACAACATCCGGCCTGAACCCGGGGCATGTGCGCATTTGCCGAAGATCTGTGCCGTGGCACGTGGCGACCATGGGGATGCCCGGAAGGGAGCGGCGGGCGAGAGACGTGGCCAGCCAGAGGTGGTTCGAGTGGATAATGTCCGGCCGGAACCGGTCAACAGACTCCAGAACCGCCGTCTTGAAGGCATCGTTATAGGATGAGAGCTGCCGGTCCGTCAGGTCGGAAAACCTCATTGCCGGATAGGGCATAACGTCGCTCATACCCGGCATCGGGAAGGGGAGGTCTCCTCCCCCGAAGGTGACGAAACGGGTCCGAAGATTTGAAAGGCCGGGAAAAAACGGGAGAGCACCTTCCTGTATGCCAGCCACGACCATGTTTTCATGTCCGGATTTTTCCGATTCCATGAGGATGGCCTGAAGCGTTGTCCCGCTCCCTGTGGAATCCGGCCGCTGGCTCAAGAGGTGAAGAATCTTCATTCTCAGCTCTCCTTTCCGGCAATGGCAGTCCGTATTCTCATGATGTGGCCGTTTTCTTCGCGTTCAAACCCCGAGTTGTGAAGCAGCAGGGCCGCATCTTCCGTTCGCCCCGTTCGCAGCAGATGCCTGCAGGAAAGATAGATCAGCTTGCAGCAGTAGGCCCGAAGCGAAGGAACCAGGTGGTCCGGCACCGTTCCTTCGCAAAGCCCGGCACGGGCAGTTGCAACAAAGGGCAGTTCCCGCTCCCGGGGAATGCGCCTGCAAAGGCGGTTACCGGCGTCTTTTCTGTAACAGGAAGGCCCGAAATGGCTGAACGCGACCGGGTATTCCAGTGCAATCCGTCCCCAGAGGTCAAGATCCTCTCCAAGGTGGACCCCCTCGGCAAAGAGCCCTGCCTCGAGCAGCACTTTTTTGGGAGCTCCGGCAGCAGAAGTAAAGACCGGCGGTTTGCCCATAGCTGCAGCCCTGAAGTAGTCAGGCAGAAGCCCTTCCCAGGTCGGACCGGGAAATCCGGAGAATGTCGGCATTCTCGTGCTCCCGTCAGGCAGGATGAACATGTAGGACGTGGCGCAGATTCCTGCGCCCGGGAAGGATGCATGAAGGCGAAGCAGGGTTTCCAGGTGACCGGGATGCCATTCGTCGTCCGCATCGAGGAAAGCGATAAAGTGTGAGCCGGCAGTCCGGATTCCGTTATTTCGCGCGGAGGAAACGCCTCCGTGAGATTGACGGATCAGGCGGACGCGCTGGTCACAAAAGGCCGCTGCCTGTTCGGGGCCATCATCCGAGGATCCGTCATCCACGACCAGGATTTCAATATTCTGCAGGCCCTGGTTCAGGACGGATGAGAGCGCCCGTCCGATATAGGGCCCCTTGTTGAAGAGCGGAATGACAACGGTCACTTCGGGCACGGTATTCTCCCCTTTCGTCCTGCTCCGGATGAGGTCAATCGTAGCATAAAGCATACCCGAAAAGAGATGCACCTTTCTCCCGGAACAACCCGTAACACAACCCGCATCCATCTTTGACATTCTAATGTTTTATAAGTATAATTCCGCTCGTTGTGCTTTTATCACATCCAGACACCGGAGCGGGCAATGATTCTTGATACCCACGTTCATTCAAAAGAATTTTCCTACGACAGTCCTCTCCCTATCCGCGAGGCAATACTTCGCGGAAAAGCGACAGGGCTTGACGGGTTATGCGTCACCGATCATGAGCACATGGGAATGCGGCGGTTTGCCGAGCAGTTGACGCACAGGCATGACTTCCTTGTTCTGGTCGGCATGGAATTCCTGACGTTCGAGGGAGACCTGCTCATCTTCGGCCTTGACAAGGTGCCCGATCGCGCGATGCATGCGGATGAGCTTGTTTCCATCGTCAACCGGCAGGGAGGATGCGCCGTAAGCGCACACCCTTTTCGCGACAACGGCAGAGGGCTGGGAAATGAAATACTGGGGCTCCGTGGCCTGCACGGCATTGAAGCCCTGAATGGAAGCACCCGCCGGCATCACAACATCATGGCATCGGATCTCGCCTTCGAACTGGGATTGGCCCGCCTCGGAGGAAGCGACGCGCACCTTCCGGAGCGTGTGGGGCTCTGTGCGACACGGTTTCTTCAACCTGTAAGAAACGAGCGGGACCTGATCCGTGCTATCCGTGCAGGCCTTGTTGAACCCGTTGTTCTTGAAGACGGTCAGTATCGCACCCATACGGCACCTGCGGACCGGGTGCCTCTAATAGAGGCCTCATCACGCCGGAAGGAACAGGAACGACAGTACGTTTTCTGAACACCCGTCAGCCGATTGTTCCGGAATTTTCCAGCCCTTGCTGGTTTGCACCCCTCCCTCTTTCAACTCTTCCACATTCCAGTCCCCTTTCGGGACGACAGAGTAAGTCAGTCATCCCGAGGCAGGGTTCACGGACGATCGCGTAGCATCCCTGAAGGGGAGGGATCTCGGGGTTGGTTTTTCGTCCCTTAGGGGCAAACCGAGGTCCTTCCGGCGAGAACCACGCCGTCAGGATGACAGGCAAAGGCACCCCGGGCCGGTGATCAGGCTTCTGCCGCCGGTCCGGGGAACGACCTCGATCCGCGCGCTGATCCGCTCCTTGAGAGCGGGCA
>NZ_JAESIH010000041.1:0-7003 GCF_016756745.1 Aminivibrio sp. | reverse complement strand
TCCTTCCGGCGAGAACCACGCCGTCAGGATGACAGGCAAAGGCACCCCGGGCCGGTGATCAGGCTTCTGCCGCCGGTCCGGGGAACGACCTCGATCCGCGCGCTGATCCGCTCCTTGAGAGCGGGCACGTGGGATATCACCCCGATCAGCTTGCCGTCCTGCTGCAATCCGGCCAGTGTTTCAAGGGCGGTGTCCAGGGCTTCCTCGTCCAGGGTGCCGAAGCCTTCGTCAAGGAAGAGGGAATCCACACGGACGTTCCTGCTCGCCATGGAGGAGAGTCCCAGTGCCAGTGCGAGACTGACGATGAAGCTCTCTCCGCCGGAGAGGTTCTTGGTTGACCTGATTTCTCCGGCCTGGTAGCCGTCCACCACGTTCAGCTCCAGGGGCTGCTCCCTGTCCCGCACCAGCAGGTACCGGTCGCTCATCTTCTGAAGCTGCCGGTTGGCCTGGCTGATCATCATATCGAAGGTCAGACCCTGGGCGAAATTTCGGTACTTCTTTCCGTCGGCGGAACCGATCAGCTCGTGGAGGCAGTCCCACCGGCGGTACTCCCTGCCCTGGACCTCCAGGGCCGCCTTCTTTTCCTTCACCCGCTCCGCGGCGGCGGCGTTCTCGTTCAGCCTGTGTCTGAGGGCCGAAACCTCATCCCGCAGCGTCTTCAGTAAATCTTCACACTCCCGGAACCGTGGTTCCAGCACTTCGAGCGTTTCGTCCGTCACCTGCCGGGCTCTTTCTTCCTCCAGCTTTCTTTCCCGGTCAGCCCGCCTGGCCGCCAGGGCCGTCCGGCGGTCTTCCAGATTCTTCTTCCTCGCAGCCAGGGCGTCCCGCCGGTCGGGGTCAAGCCGGGCTTCCAGAAAGTCCTCTTCATTTTCAAAACCTGCCGCCGAAAGACCGGCGGAAAATGCGGCCTCCGCCTTGTTGACTTCAGGCTCCCTCCTCAGGATGCCCTTTTTCAGGGATTCCACCCGTGATTTCGCCCCGTCGGCCCTTTCTTTCAGCCCTTCCCGGAGTTTCCTGGCCTTTTTCTCGGCCTCCCCCGCGGCTTCCAGGGTGTCCTTCAGACGGCGCTCTTCCTCGTCGGGGTCCTTTTCGCCGTAAAGGTTCTTCCGCTCCGCCAGGCGGCAGTCATACTCTTTTTGGAGTGTTTCGACCCGCATCTTTTTCTTCTCGAGGGCGCGGGTCAGGGTTTCCAGTGTACCGTCCAGCCATTTCAGATCGCTTTTCAGAAGCCCGATCTTCTTTTCGATGTCCGCTTTCTCCCGGATCTTCTCCTGCCATGCGTTCAGCCGTTCCCGAAGGGAGGCCGCAAGGGAAGGCAGGTCCCCCTCCGGAATCTCGGAAATGCCGAGGGGCTGTAGCCTGGTTTCGAGGGCACTCTGAAGACGCAGGCAGTCCGCCCTAAGTTTTTCCAACCCTTCAGCGGAGAGTGCGAGGGCCTTTTCCGCCGCGTTTTGGGCAGAAAGGGCCGCCGCTTCGTCCTTTTCTCCCTCCGTTACCTGCTGTCGAGCTGCCGCCTCGGCTTTCTCCAGCCGCTGTACGGCTGCTTCCCTGCCCTCCGCTTCCCCGATGAGCTCTTCGAGGGCGGCGATCTTCCTTTCCGTCTCGTCGGGCAGAGGAATGTTCCCCTCCGCAAAGGGATGCTCCAGCGAGCCGCAGAGGGGACATGCCATGCCGTCCTCGAGCCTTGCCCTGTAGTCCTCCAGCTCGGCGATCCTGGTGAGGAAGGCCATCTCCCGGAGCAGGGCCTCCTTTTCAGCCCGGTATTCCCGCAGCAGACGGCCGTCCAGCAGGCTATCCAATTCTTCCTTCTCCCGGCGCAGCCTTTGGGACACGGCCTCCAGGTCCTCTCTCCGCACGCCGGTACGCTCCCGGCACTCCTCACGCACGATTTTCGCCTGGCGGAGAGTTTCCGCCTCCCTCTCAAGGGCGTCCTCTCCGTCAGCTATTTCCTTTTGGAGGGAAATCAAGGCGTTCACCTGTTCCTCCACCCCCGCCAGGCCGCCGACCAGCCATTCATCCCGCCCGTGCTCCTTCAGCCCGCGTTCGGCTCTTTCCAGGCGTTCCTCCTCCGCTGCCAGAAGCTCCAGTTTTTCCTCCCGGCTTTCCCTGGCTTTATCCAGGCTCACGCTGTCCTGCCGACATTCCTCCTCCATGTCCGCAAGGGCGTTCCGGCGATCTGATAGCCACTGATCGAGGGACCGGACCTTCGCGAGAAGGGGCGCGGCCCCGTCCAACTCTTCCTTTGCCCGGATGGTTGCAAGCTCCGCTTCGAGCAGGGCCCGGGCACCATCCCGGGCCAGGGATTCCAGTTCGGGGAGGCTCTCCTCTTCGGCCTTCAGGGCTTCTGAATCGTCGACCTGCCGTTTCCGCAGGGCCTCGAGGGTGGCATGGGGACCTTCAAGGGACGCCGCCCTCATGGCCCGGCGGAGCCTTTCCTGATCCGGAGCAAAGGCAGTCCATTCCCCCTGTAGTTCAGTCTCTTCCTCCGCCAGGCCGGAGATCTCTTTTTCCAGCCCGTCCAGTGTCGTAAGCCAGTTCATGGCTTTTGCCGTCTTCTCCAGCCTCCCGGCGGCTGCCTCTTCCTCCCGCGCCTTGTCAGCCAGGTCCCGTCGGAGGGCTTCCTCCTCCTCCGGCTGCAGGATCACGATTCCCGCTGTCTCCGCCTGGAGCAGGGTCAGCTTGTCCCGCTCGTCCCGGAGCCGCTCGTGGACCTCCATGGAGATGAGACTGTAAATTTCCGTGCCCGTGATCTGCTCCAGGATGGGGGCCCGTTCGTCCGGGGCCGCCTGCAGGAAGGCGGCGAAGCCCCCCTGGGCCAGAAGCATGGACCGGGTGAACCGGTCGAAATCCATTCCGGTGGCTTCCTCGATCTGTCCGGCCACCCCCCGGATCTTGGACTCGAAGAGGACCCCCGTCTCGCCGTCGGCGATTTCGTGTTTCGGGGCCTGGAGTTCGCCGCCCGGCTTCTTTCGCGCCCGGCGCTGGCTCCAATGGCACCGGAAACACCCCGCCCCGGTCCGGAAGGTCACCTCGGCAAAACACTCCCCCGTCTGGCGGGACATTATCTCGTTGCCGCTTTTCGTCACCCGGTTCAGCCGGGGGGTCCGCCCGTAGAGGGCAAGACAGACGGCGTCCAGGATGGTGGTCTTCCCCGAGCCTGTGGGCCCGGTGATGGCAAAGATGCCGTCGGACGCGAAGGCGGGGTGGGTCAGGTCGATCTCCCATTCCCCCACCAGGGAGTTCAGGTTCAGAAACCGTATCTTCTCAATTCTCATGGCGGCCCTCCTGTTCCGGCTGACCGCCGCACCCCCGGAGGGAGAGGACCACTTCACGGTAGGCCGCAAAAAGCTCCGGACGCTGCTCTTCTGGAACCTGATTCGCCTCGATACACCGCTGGAAGACGTCGTCCTCGTCCAGGTCGTCCAGGGTTTCTTCCTCCATGGTCTGCGCCAACACCCGGTCGACGGCCCTGGTGTTCTTCACCCTGAGCACCTCCATGGCTGTGTTCCCTACCGCCTCTTCCAGCCGATCCCGGAGGTCGCCCAGAATTTCGTCCCCTTCGTAGATCACTTCGAGCCATGCCCGGGAACCCTGCGAGGCAAGCTCGAAGATCCGCCCCGATATACGGTCCCAGTCGCCCCGGATCTGCTCGAGCTGCTGGAATACCGGCACGGGAACAAGGCGAACGGAAACTCCCTCTCCCCCGAATTCCGCCACGCAGACGCTCTTTTGCTGCTTCGCCTCGCCGAATCCCATGGGCAGGGGTGATCCGCTGTAGCGAACCGTTTCGGAGCCGTTCACCTTCTGGGGAACGTGGAGGTGGCCCAGGGCCAGGTAGTCGATGCAGGAGGGGAAAACCTTCGCGTTCACGCGGCCCAGGGAGCCCACGTAGAGTTCCCGGACGCCGTCGCCTTCCACAGTTCGGCCTCCCGCTGCAAAAAGATGGCCCGTGGCGACGATGGGAATGGCGCATCCGAGTTCCCTTCGCTTTTCTTCGGCAAGGGCGGCGACAGCGGCGTAATGATCCCGGATGCCGTCCAGGAGCTTGCGTTCCTTGTCCTCGATGCTCTCACCCGCCTCCGCCGTGCGGATATCCCGGTCCCGGAGATGGGGCACGGCGCAGACGATCAGCTCGGGGACTCCCCGGCCGTCCCGGAGCACCAGCACTTCGTCCTCGGGGCTTTCGGACGGGCTTCCCGTGACATGGACCTCAAGGGCCTTCAGCAGCTCCTTCGGGGCGTCGAGGAAGGAGGGAGAATCATGGTTTCCCGAAACCACCACCACATGACGGCAGCCCAGGGAGGCCGCCCGGCAGAGAAACCGGTAATACAGCTCCTGCGCCCGGTTGCTCGGCGCGGTGGTGTCGAAAATGTCACCCGCCGCTACCAGGACGTCGATCCCGTTGTCCCGGATCGCCCGGGCCAGCCAGTCCAGAAAGGCTTCGTATTCCTCGTACCGTTTTCTGCCGTAGAGGGTGCGGCCGAGATGCCAGTCCGACGTATGGAGGATTTTCATTTCCGGCGTGAGAGAACCCCTTCGCGGGCTCGAAAAGATGCGTCCCCCGGGCAAGGAGGTTCCGCCGGGTTTCGGAAGAGACTGCAGGGCAAGGCTTTCTTTTTTTTCATGGGGACACCTCCGGTAAGATCTCCTCCATTGTCGGCCTAGTCCGCCGGCGAGTCAATTCCCGGTGAGGCCGATACGATTGCCGTCCCGAGGAAGAGCTTGGCAAAGAATCGCTTTCCATTGGTCGTCACCCTGAGGAGCAGGGCAACGAAGAATCCGGCGTTGCCATTAAGGGACTGAAATGTGAGATTCCCCCTCGCCTAAATCCGCACCCCAGCGGGCGCGTCACCGGGGACCGCATGGGCTGGGGTGCGGATTTGTCGTTCGTGACAACTGCCCAAACGAGTCCCGCGGCTCCCCCTGATGGCGGCGTTGGTGTCGGTGTCTCCGCCCCTCACGTTTACTTTTTGGTAAACTTCAGGAGCGTTTTTTCTGGAAGCTATTGCCCCCGCCTTGAATGGCTCCGACTTCTGCGCCAGTAAAGAAACACGATGACACCACATCCGATCACCAGGAACAGGGTGACCCAGTGAAGGTTTTCCAATACCAACTGCTCATTGCGACCGAAAAAATAGCCCATACCCGCCAGCACCAACACCCATATCCCCGCGCCCAACACCGTGGTCACGCAAAAAATGAATATATTCATGCGGGCCAGCCCGGCCGGAAGCGAAATATACTGGCGGATGCCCGGAAGCAAGCGGCCGACAAAGATGCTGATATGACCATGACGTTCAAAAAAGCGGTCGGCATTTTCCAGGGACTTGGGGCTGATCAGCAGATACCGCCCATATTTCATAAAAAACGGTCTTCCGAACTTCAGGGCGATCCAATAGTTGAAGACGGCCCCTAACAAGCTGCCCAAGGTGCCGCAAAAGATGATCATTCCAATGTTCATTTCGCCGCTCGCCGCGAGGTAGGCGGCCGGTGGGATGACTACCTCGCTGGGAAACGGGAAAAAAGAAGACTCCAAGGCCATGAGCATCACGATGCCCGGATAACCCCATTGGCCAATGGTATCGACCAGCCAAACTATAGCCTGGTGAAACATTTCAAAGCCTTCCATACCCATGACACCGCCTTGTATTATTTATTGAAGATCATCAGAACAATGAGCAGCAAGGGTATCCCCGCAGCCACCGGCAACACCCTTGCTGCCCGAAACACCTGTTTTTGCCGAACATGGAACTGTATGGTCGGGCTGGCGTATACATACCGACCGCCTCAATCGGCATCGCTGACCACCACCCGATAATCGCCACCCTTGATCAGCCGCATGGGGCAATCGGTCCGCAGGGTCTCTCCGGGTTTCAGGCTCGCTTCTGTGACGGCCTCGTGCGCGTTCCAGCTTTCCAGGTCAACCGGCTGTTCATTGCCGGGATCAATTTTCACCAGGCTGATCCACGCCACCAGACCCTCAATGGAGGTCTCCCCCCAGTGTTGGTGATGGTGCTCCAGAATTGCAGGTGGTTCCCCCATGACAGGCGACGCGGGATTTTTCCACCCGAAAGAAGGTCGAGGGCCACAGGGGCCTGAGCCGCCGGTGAAACGGACACAAACAGGAACGTTGAGAGAATACCCGGGAACCGAGTTTTTCATATTTTCATGATGCTTCCCCTTATCAAAAATTGGGACGGGCGGCACCGCGGCGGGCCGCAAGCATGCAAAGTACCAGTCATACCGTCCTGTCCGCCGTCTCTCCGTTCCCTTCTATGCGGGCGAGTTTCAGGGCGGCGGAAACTGACCGCGGCGTGAGTACCGTTGGGAAATCGGGCGCGATTGTTTGCGATGCGGCGCTTCTTGCAGCGCCGGCATTGTGTGTATTCATACGACGTATTGTATGTTGAATACCGCTTCGTGTCACCTGCTTCAGAAAAACCGAAATCCGCAAGTTTTTCAGGCAGAGGGAGTGTCACGGTGAATCCGCCCTCCCCAGGGGTGAAGAGACCTCGTCCCGCGCTCTTTGCTGATGAATCCCCTGGGGGAGAGAGAAACCGGCACGGATGTCGGTTTCACAGGCAGGCAGCCGGCGAACGCAGGGAGCTGCAGGACTCGTTTGGGCTGTTGTCACGGACGACAATCCGCACCCCGGCCCAGGCGGTCCCCCGGTGGCGCTCCCGCTGAGGTGCGGATTTAGGGCTAACCCGACCAGAGAAACGATTTTCTCCCCTGATTTTCCGGCACCGGACGAAGGTGACGGGTTTGCAATAAAACCGGATACCCGGCGTCGAGCCGAAACAACTGCGAATCCGGTTTTCGGACGCCGGTTCGGTTCCTAGGACGGGAATCGAATTGACCTATGCCTGCCCGCCAAAAACCGTGCTGATCAGGTAGGCCGTATAGCCCACATAACAGGCCAGTAGCGCCGCGCCCTCGATGCGGTTGATTCGGCCAGCCCCACGGAACCCGTAGCCGATGACGAACAGCGACAGGGTCAGTG
>NZ_JAESIH010000040.1 GCF_016756745.1 Aminivibrio sp. | reverse complement strand
ACTGCTTCCCGGGGAAGGCGTCCACTGTGACCATCGCCTTCTGCCCTTCCTTGACCCGGGGGATGAGGCGTTCCGGCACGGTCCCCGAGACTTTCACTTTCTCCCTGCGGGCAAGAATGAAGGCCGGTGACTGGGAGACCGTGTCTCCAGGGTCTATGTGCCGGGTGAGAACCACCCCGGAAATGGGGGCAGTGATGGTGTGGTATCCCAGCATAATTTTCAGCTGGTTCAGCGCTGCCCTGGCCTCCTGGACCTGCCGGGCGGCCATCCTGGCCTCGCCCCGGGCACGGTCGAACTCCCGGCGGCTCACCACCTGCTCCCCGTAGAGGGCTGAAATGCGCTCGAAGTCGGCGGCGACTACGGAAGAATAGCTCAAGGCACGGCCGAGCACCGCCTCGGCCTGGAGGATCTGCTGGCGGAGCAAGCTGTCGTCCACAATGGCGAGAGGATCCCCTTCCTTGACGGAATCTCCTTCGGAGACAAAAACCCGGAGGACCGTTTTGCCCGGTACCTTGCATACTACGGCGGCTTTCTCCTCCGGTTCGATGTCGGCGGCGAAAGACACCCTGTCCTCAAAGGTCACGTTTTTGAGATGGACTGTTTCCACCGGAAGGACTTCAAGGGCAGGAGCGCCGCTTTCCGCTGTTTCCTTCTCGTGCCATCTGTAGACGATGAGCCCGCCGAAAAGAAACATAAAAAGCAGAAGAGCAAGCACTTTTTTCATTCCTCAGCCTCCTTGAAAAACGCTTTTCCGGTGCGGCCCATGGCCCAGTCTATTTCGGCCCTGGCTTTTTTCGAGTCGTACACTCCTTCCACCAACTGGTTCCTTGCGTTTGTGAGGGCTACGGCCGCGTCGAGCACGTCGATGTTGGTTCCCACCTGGGCCACGTAGCGTTTCAGGGCCATGCGGTAGTCCTCTTCCGCTGCCGCCACCATGGCTTTTCCCACATCAATCCTCCTGAGGGAGGATTCGAAGTTCGTCCGGGCCACGGAGATTTCGAGCTCTATCTGCCGCTTGAGATCCTCCGCCTGGTGGAGCAGTTCTTCCGCTGCAGCCTTTGCTTCCCTGGCCCGGGAGGAGGACTCGCCGCCGTCAAAAAAATTCCAGGTGGCCTGGAGAGTAATCTTCCAGTCATCCATTTTTGAAGGAAAGAAGGTATCGTCCGCCCTGTAGATCTCACCGAAAAGGACAACCCTTGGCCCTCCCGAAGCCCGGGCCGCTTTGGCGGAAAGCAGGGCGGAATGCATGGCCCTGTCCAGGGCCCGCATCTCCGGCCGGGAGGAGAGCCCTTCCGCCACCGGGTCGGAAGGGAGGGGAGAAAGTTCATCGGGAGCGTCCTCCGCCGTAAGGGTGAATACCGGGCGGAGGGGTATTCCAACTGCCCTGGAAAGACCGTGCCATGCCACGTCCACGGCGTTCATTGCCCGGATGCGGCCCAACTCGGCCTCGGAGACGGAAACTTCTACCCGGAGAACCTCGTTTTTCGCCACCACACCGTTCCGGAAGAGAGCCTGCACGTGCCTGAGGTGCTCCTTTGCCAGAGCAAGGGTCTCCTCCGCTACGGAAAGCCTCCCTGCCGCCCGCCGCAGGTCGTACCACGCCGAAGTAACAGCCCACTCAACTCCCTGGGCGGTGCGCTTCTCCGCAGCCTCCACCCCCTGAAGGGCAAGTCGGCGGGAATCCACGGAATACCTGACGGCACCGCCGCTGTAGATGAGCCGGCTCAGCGTCAGGGCCGCATTCCAGGTGGTCCTGAAGCCGGCCTGAGCATACCCGACCTGCTGCCCCCCGATGAATACCGGGTAGACCGGATCCCTGTCTGCCGTCTGGTAGAGAAGGGAAACCCCAAGTTGGGGCAGTGCCGCAGCGGCTGCCTGCCGTATCCGCTCCCGTGCCTGAGCGATCCGCTGGCGGCCTGCAGCCAGAGCGGGATTGTTTTCTGCTGCCAGGGAAAGAGCCTTTCCCAGGGAAAGAGGCTCCGCTCCATGCGCCGTCAGTGCCTGCAGGAGAATCAGGAAGAAAAGACACAAAAGGGAGAAAAACTTACGGTACATTACCGATCCCTCCCAAAACCGAACAGATGAGGAACCTCCAGTTCCGTCTGGCTTCTTCCCTTGTAATCGTAAGTTCGATGTTGAAAATGATGCCGTTCAGGATGCCTTCGAACATGTTGACAAGGTCACGGTGACTGATCCCCCGTCGGATAAGGGTGTTCCCGGGGAAAACTGTTTCGAAGACAGAGATCACGTCCTCGGTGATAGAGGTTCGCAGAGCGGTGACGAGTTCGATCATTTCTTCCCGGCCCCGCATGGCCTCAAGCTGCAAGTGAACGAAAAGAAGCCTGCGGACAGGGTCGTCAGCGAAGGCATCGATGAGCCTTTCTCCCCGGGTGAGAAAGAAATCCATGGCTTCTTCTGGGAGCAGTTCGAGCCCGGGAGGCAGGACTATGTTCTTGAGCCGCTCCGCCTCTTCGGCCACCACAACCTTGTACACTTCCCACTTGCCTGGAAAATACCAGTACACCGCCCCCTTGCTGACTCCGGCGTTCCTTGTTATGTATTCCATGCTGGTTCCATAAAACCCTTTGGCGGCGAATCCTTCCCGGGCCGCCCTGAGAATAGCCTTGCGTGCTTCTTTGACTTCTTCCGCCACGAAAATCCCCCCCGACCGTTCGGTAGGTACGACTATACTCCATACCGAACGGTCAGTATAGAAAGGAGGTAAAAAAGGACAGGCCTACGGCCTGTCCTGAAAACACTGCAACGATCGTTCGATTAACGCTTTGAGAACTGGCGAAGTCCCCGGGCACCCTTCTGGCCGAACTTTTTCCGTTCCACCATGCGGGGATCCCTGGTGAGAAGCCCGTTCTTTTTCAGGACAGGACGAAGCTCGGGATTGAGCTTCAGAAGCGCCCTGGCGATTCCGAGCCGTACCGCACCGGCTTGGCCGGTCAGGCCGCCGCCGGAAGCACGGACAAAAACGTCGATCTTTCCTTCAAGTCCGGCGGTTTTCAGTGGCTGAAGAGCGCTGAGCTGCCACGCAACTCTCGGGAAATAATCTTCCACAGTCCTTTCGTTGACTTTAATCGTCCCGTCGCCGGGGCGAACCCGCACGCGAGCCAGGGCGCATTTTCTTCTTCCTGTTCCCCAGCAGTATGCTGTATTCTGCATCGAGTCTTTTCCTCCTCCCCGAAATTTACACTTCAATGGCAACGGGCCGCTGCGCCGCGTGAGGGTGCTCCGGTCCCGCATACACTTTGAGTTTCCTGTGGAGCTTGAGGCGCGTTCTGGGGAGCATACCCTTGACGACTCTCTCCATGAGTTGCACAGGCTTCTTGTCCATCATGTCGCCGTAGGTGGCGGAGCGGAATCCCCCGAGGTAGCCGGTGTAGTAATGGACGGTGCTCTTGAGTCTCTTGTTGCCGGTGAGCTTCGCTTTCTCAGCGTTGATGATCACGACAAAATCGCCGCAGTCAACGTGGGGGGTGTAAGTGGGTTTGTTCTTCCCCATGAGAATCTTGGCGACCTGAGACGCTATACGGCCAAGAGGCTTGTCCGTGGCGTCAACGATATACCACTTGTGCTCGACCTTTTCTTTTACGGCCATAAAGGAACGACTGTCCGACATGGAATTTCCTCCTTCATTCTCTTTCCTGTTTCATTTTTCTATAGTCAAAGATCACACAAACGCCGATGGAGGAAGCACCGTCCCAAGCATCTCGGGGAACGTGGCAGGGTTCCCCGGGGCTAGCTTTCTCCGCCGACGCGGCGAAATGATACACTGTTCGACTCCGGTCCTTTATTTTACACGAATGAGCCGGGGGTTTTCAATCCTCCCGGGTAATCTTCCTCTTTTCGCTATGGGAAGCCCGTCGATTTCCTTGATATCCATGGTCATATCGATGGGATCCCCATGGGAGATGTAGCTTCCGACACCGAAAGAATCAGCTCCCGCCGCTGCCAGTTCCCGGATCCGGTCGGGATAGAGCCCGCCGGAGGCTATGATCTTAACATTCCTGTACCCGGCAAGGTCTAGGCGATATCGAATTTCCCGGACAAGGTCCGGTGACACGCCGCCCCGTTCGCCTGGGGTGTCGAGCCTGACGGCTGAGAGCTTGTCACCCAGGGCTTCCGCAACCCGGAGGGTTTCCTCCGCTTCATCCTTGAAAGTGTCCACAAGGACGATTCTCTGGTCATCGGGAGGCATGACGGCATCATAATGCTTCGCCAGCGCCACCGTATCACCTATGAGGAGTACCGCCGCATGGGGCACCGTACCCATCGGGTCGATACCGGCGAGCCGGGCACCCAGGATACAGCTGGCCCCGGCGCACCCACCCACCCGGACGGCGCTCCGCTCCATAACGGGGGCGATGGCCGGATGAACGTGCCTGGCACCGAAGCAGAGGACGGGCTTCCCATCCGCCGCGTCAACACAGGCCTTTGCCGCCGTGGCCCATGAGGTCGCACTCGCAAGCATTCCAAGGAGGACCGTCTCGTAGAGGCCGAACTCTCCGTAGGGACCGCAGATCCTCACGAGGACTTCCTTCGGCGAGAAGGAATCCCCCTCCCTGAGAGCTTCGACTTCCACGTTTCTGTCACCCAGGAGGGTCATCACTTCCTCAAGGCCGGCAAAAATGCCGTTCTTTCGCGCGAAAACCTCAGCGGTAACCCGGGTGTACAGACGTCCTGCATTCCGGAGAACATCCCGGGTCTTGACGAAGTATACATCAGTAGTACATCCGCCGAGAATTTCTTCGTGCGTGGCCGAATGAAGCCTTTTTTCTTCCACAGAGTACTTCCGGACGTCCTCGAAACCATCAAGAGGCCCGGAAGTGCCGCAGCGGTTTCCAGAGTTCATGACAGCCTAGTAGAGAACAAGAATGATGGATGTGATCATGAAGAGTCCGGTCAGGACCACGGTAATCTTCGAAAGTCCAGTGAAGCGCTGCCACTGGTTCCCCCCCATGTCGGCCTGGGTTCCCCCGCCGAAGATTCCGGAGAAGCCGCCCTGCTTTCTCTGCTGCAGGAGAACGACACCCGAAAGGGAAATGCAGAGCAGTATGTGGACAATACCAAGAATGGTCTTCACCTTGCGCACCTCCTAAAAATAGGAACCAATTCCAGACAAAGCGTTATTCTATCACAGATATACGGGAAAGGATATCCAGCAAACGATACCCCGCTACAGCCCTGTGAGAAATCTTTCTTTTTATCTCGTCGGGGATTTCCCCGAAGGTCCCATCGTATCCTGCAGGTGAAAATATCGGGTCATAGCCGAATCCGCGAGTCCCCCTCGGAGCGCTGACGACTTCACCGGGGCACTCCCCCTCGGAGAGGAGGCAGACCCCGTCTGAAGGAAAATAGAGGGCAAAGGCTGCCACGTACCGGGCAAACCGGTCTTCTTTTCCCTTGAGGGCATCGAGCATCCACCTGATGCGGGCAGGGTCATCCTCCGCCATCCGGGCGGAATAAATGCCGGGCTTCCATTCGAGGGCCCTCACCTCAACTCCGCTGTCGTCGGCCAGGGAGGGAATGCCTGTGAGAAGAGCCCAGGCCCTTGCCTTGAGCCGGGCATTCGCACTGTAGGTGGTGCCGGTCTCTTCTACGTCGAGGGAGGCGTGTTCCGGGCCGAAGAGTATATCCACCCCCAGCGGGGAAAACAGGTCCACCACCTCGGCGAATTTTCCCCGGTTGCCGCTGGCGAAGAGGATGCCCTCAGGAAAGAATCGTTTCGCCGTCTTCAATGCCGAGTGCTCCCTTCTGGAGTTCTATGATTTCGCGCGTTCCCTTTCCCGCCAGGAGGAGAAGGGCGGAGAGGTCGCCGGATGTGAAGACGGAACCTTCCCCTGTCCCCTGTATTTCCACGAACTCCCCCCGGTGGTTCATCACCACGTTCATATCCACCTCTGCGGCGCTGTCCTCTTCATAACAGAGGTCCAGGAGGGGGGAGCCGTCCACTTTTCCCACGCTGACCGCAGAAAGAAAAAATTTGAGGGGCAGTACCCGGAATATGTCTTTCTCCCGAAGGGAGCGGAGAGCGTCGAAGAGGGCGACAAACCCTCCCGAAACTGCGGCGGTTCTCGTCCCTCCGTCGGCCTGGAGCACGTCACAATCGAGGATAATGGTCCTCTCCCCGAGAGCTTCCATGTCCACGCAGGCCCGCAGGGAACGACCGACAAGGCGCTGGATTTCTGCGCTTCGCCCGTCGGGGCCGCCCCTGGAAGTCGATCGGGGAACCCGGACGGAGGTGGACCTCGGAAGCATGGCGTATTCGGCGGTCACCCATCCCCGTGCCGTGCCCCTAAGGAAGGGAGGGACTTTTTCTTCCACCGTGGCGGTGCACAGTACCCTGGTCTCGCCGAAGGAGGTCAGAACTGATCCCTCGGCATAGCGGGTAAAATTTCTCTTGAAGGTGACGGGACGGAGTCCGTCTTCCATCCTGCCGTCAATACGGATCGTCATGGCAGCAAGACTCACTTGGGAAGCTGCCAGGGCACCGTAAGGTCCACCGGAGCCCCTTCCGCGGGAACTTTGCCGTTGACCAGAAACCGGACCTTGGTAATGGGAGGGAAATTCTCCGTTATGGTCCGCACGACTGCAGTTATGAACAGGGTGCTCTCCTTCGCCCCGAGTTTCGAAAGGGAGGTGATGAAAGGCCCGTTCAGGTTCAGGAACAGGGTATCGCCGCTCCTGAACACGTTGAGCACCTTCATGTCCTGTGAGAACCCGCCCGGTACAAGGGAGAGAATCTTGCCGAACACCTGGCGGATGTCATCTTCCATGATGCCTGAAAGGATGTCGGTTTTCTCGGAAACGATGGTCCCTTCCTTCGGGAAATAGACTGAGAAGGCCACTTTACGGGCATTCACCCGGATTTCAGTGCTTCCTCCCTCGATGACCCCCTGGGCTTCCTGCCGGTCGGAGACTACGTCCTTCCTCATGAGAATATCTTTTTTGTCGAGCATCCTCAGGGCGAGAGAGGTCCCCACGTAGCCGGCGACGAAGCAGAAAACCACAACGCCCAGCCAGGCTATGATCCGCATGAGAAGCGGGGCTTTTTTCGTTTCCGATTCTTCGGCCCTCCTTCTTCTCACCGGCCGCCGCTCTTCACGGAAGGGCAGCGGTTCTTCCTCCTCTTCTCTCCGCCGTACTTCAAAACCGTCATCATAGTCGTCGTATTTCCGGGGCATGATTTCATTCTCCTCCCTCGGTCAGAGTTCCCTTCAGGGTCAATTGTTCACCAGGTACTGGGCAATTCCCCCGGCCAGGGAAGCCGTCATTTTTTCCTGGTATTTTTTGTCGCCGAGCATTCGGGCCTCGGATTTTTCCGTGAGAAAACCGGCTTCAATGAGCACCGCAGGCATGGCCGCTCCCCGAAGTACGAAGAAGGGGGCCTGGGCAACCCGGCGCATCTTTATGCCTCTGCCTGAACCTTCTTTAAAGAGGCATTCGGCAAATCCGGTGCTTTCGTTTATTTTCGCGTTCTGCTGCATATCTCCGAGAATGCTGAGCAGCATCCTGGTCTTTTTGTCCGCTGCCTGGGCAGATTCCCCGCTGGAGCCCTCGGCGATTTCCCTGTTTTCAATGATGGCGAGCTGCATGGCATCCTTGTCAGTGGGGAGGGCCATGATGTAAATTTCCATTCCTGTGGCATGGCGGCCGGGCGGAAGGGCGTTTGCATGGATGCTGACAAATACGTCGGCATTCCATTTGTTTGCCAGATCAGTCCTCTGCTGGAGGGTGATGTAGACATCCCTGTCCCTGGTCAGCCGTACGTCATATCCGTCCTTTTTCAGCTTCTGGGCGAGAAGGAGGGAAACCGAGAGATTAACGTCCTTTTCCCGGATGCCGTTGGCCACCGCACCAGGGTCCTTTCCGCCATGGCCGGGGTCGATGACGACGATTTTGGGCCCCGAATTCCGCTTGGGATCCAGGACCGGTGCAGGAGATGCCGCAGGTTTGGATGGGGGGGGCGTTTTTGAAGGCCGCGGGGCTTTCACCGATGCCTGAGTCCCGGCCCTGGCATAGTCAATGACGATCCGCGGGGGACCTTCCAGGGGAATGATTTCCTTCAGGGGAAGGGAGGAGGAAAACTCGAGGACCACCCGGTCGCCGAAGTTGACCGAGGACACCTTCACTTCGCCGTGGGGAGAGGAAAGGTCCGGCACTCCGGACTTTCCCAGGAGGAATGGAACCTTCACCGATCCGCCGTCCTGCTGTATTTCCGGCGCATGCGGGCCTTCGTAGTCCAGGACCACTCGGATCTTGTCTTCGTCGCTGCCCCATCGTATGGCGGAGATCACGGGGCCCCCGGCCGGGAATGGCTGGGCGACGGGAACCGGGGCTGCAGGTGCCCGGGATTTGGGGGCGGAAGGGGTTCCCGCAGTGGGCGTGCCCTCCCAGCGAAGATCCCCCTGCTTACCCGAACGAACAAGGAGGCCGTTGAAGAGTTTGAGGGCCGAACGGCTTTCCACGAGCCATTCCTTCCCCTCCTGAACAGTAGAGGCGGCCAGGGGAACAAGTTCGGCGTCAAGCCATGCCGCCGCCGCACCGGCCACGAGCTGGAGCTTGCTCCGTCCGGCCGTCACGATGAGCGTATCCTCTTTTTCAGACGTCTCGAGACCGAGCACACCGGCCATATCCCGGGCGGACACCATAATATTGGAACCTCTTTTTTCCGCTGCCACCTGTCCTGTCCTGGAGGATCCGGAGTACAGGTCCATAACGTCCGCCCCCGCTGCAGGGAGGACGGACAGTACAAGGGCGGCAACGAAGACCGCCGCAAGGTTAAGAACCCGCAGCCGCAACGTCCCGCACCACCAGGGAACAGGCCCCGGTGCTCCCGTAAAAACGAAAATCGTTACCGACAAGGTCGATAGTGTTCAGGATATCCTTAAGGTTTCCGGCAATGGTCATACCTGAAACTGCACCTCCCAGTGCGCCTCCCGAAATCGAGACGCCCTTGATTCCGAGGGAAAACTCCCCGCTCACGGGGTTGATCGTGTGGAGCCCCAGAAACTCGGCGACATAAATCCCTTTCCCCACCTGGAGAAGAAGATCCTCCGGCGTCCACTGCCCGGGAAGAAGAGACAGGTTGGAACAGTCAACATCCGGAGTGCCGGAGACGGAACGGCTCGCGTTTCCCGTGGACGCCACGCCGTCAATCAGGGCGTACTTGAGATTGTAAAGCCACGCGGAGACAACTCCCTTCGAAAGAAGGGGGGTCGTTGTGCACGGAACTCCTTCCCCGTCGAAGGGAGCTGAGCCCATGCCCCGCCGGAGGAGGCCATCGTCCACAAGAGAAAGGGCCGGCGAGGCGACTTTTTCCCCGAGCTTTCCCCTGAAGAAGGATTTGTTTTTGTGAATGTTGGACGCAAGAAAGAGCTCCCCGAGGACATCCACCAGGGAAGCCGCCGCTTCTCCGTCAAGGACGAGATCGTACCGTCCCGTGGGAAGGGGTTTCCCGCCGAGAACCATGGCGGTACGGCGCACAGCTTCGGCGGCCGTCTTCCGGGGATCGAGCTCCGAGAGAAAACGGCTGTCGTCCCCGTACCCTCCCATCTCCATGACTCCTCCGTCTGACAGGACCACCGATACTCCGCACCCGGCACTGGTTCCGGAGTACCAGCAGGAGGCTCCCTCCGAGGACCTGTAGTGATGTTCCCCGCTTCCCTCGCCCCAGGATGCGCTCCGGACGGATACCACCCGGGAATCGGCGTCCCTGGCAATCTCCCACATTTCCCTGCAGACGGACATGCGGTATTCCGGGGTAACCACCGGGACCGATTCGTCGAAGAGTTCAAGGTCGGGAAGTATGCCCGGGCCTTCCGGGGCGAGCCTGATGTGGGGGTCAGGCTCGGAAGAAGAACAGTTGTTCAGGCTCCATACCACGAGTTCCTCGAGGTGGCGCCTGTCCAGGGAGTTCACGTGGGCAACCCCCTGCCGTCCCTGCCTGTCCAGAGTTCTCAGCCCGATGCCGAGAGATGTGCCCGAGGTGTTTTTTTCGGGAACACCGTCCCGAAGAGAAAGAGAACTTCCCTGTCCGAAGCTGTAGACTACATCCGCTCCTGCGGCTCCCCTGGCGAGAGCTTCGCCGACCAGGAATGCGGAAGCCTCTTCCACGGCGTGGCGGGCAGGAGCCGGCATCACGAAGCGGAGACCTCCTCAAGGATGATTTCCGCCGCCCGGACAGCCTGCTCCCGGGT
>NZ_JAESIH010000039.1 GCF_016756745.1 Aminivibrio sp. | reverse complement strand
TCGTCGAGCTTAGGGCAGCCCACGAGGCAGACCTTGTTCTCCCCGGCGAGGAAGGTCCGGTGGAAATCGGCGAAGGCAAAGGGGGTGCAGTCTGCGGCAATCACGAGTTCCGCCTTCCGGAGGTAGGGAGCCGTCTCCGGCACGAGCCGGATCTGGACGGGCCAGTTGGCGAGGGCGGACTTCAGCGCCGCGGAAGCGAAAGACGCCTGGGAAGCCGCGCAGGGCTCCGGTTCTTTTTTCCGGAGATCCCGGGCCATGGACCCGGGACAGCCGCAGGGCAGGGGATCGGCCGAAGCCTTCGTCTCCATGTGCTTCTTCACCGCTTCCTCGTCGTAGGGGGCAGCCTCTCTCTCCTCGAAGGTGATGGCCCCCCGGGGGCATCCGCCGATGCAGTCGCCGAGGCCGTCGCAGTAGGTTTCGCTGACCAGTTTCGCCTTGCCGCCGATGATCCGGATGGCCCCCTCGTGGCAGGCGTCGGCGCAGATGCCGCACCCGTCGCACTTGTCCTCGTCAATGGTGATGATTCTCCGCATTACCTTGGTCATCGGGTTTCTCCTCTCTCCAGATCCTTAAGGGTTGTATTTTTCAGGTACTCCACGAATTCATCCGTCATCTTTCCGAGAAGGGATCCGAAAATGCAGCTGCCGAAGGGGCATCTCTCGCTGTGAATCAGGCAGTAATCATGTTTCGGAACTCCTTCGATGGCGGTATAGATGCGGAAAAGGGAGATCTCTCCGGGATCACGGGCAAGCTGAAATCCGCCTCCCGGTCCCCGGACGGAAGTAACCAGCCCTTCCTTCGCCAGTTTCTGGAAGACCTTGGCCAGGTGGGACTCGGAAACGCTCACCGTCTCCGCCATTTCCTTCACGCTCATTCGCCTACCGGAAGCAAGGATGCCCATTCCGTGAAAGGCCAGGGATACCGCTTCCGACACAGCAACCACTCCGCTCATTTTCAGGCCCCTTTCTTAATTCATGAATTATGGTACCTTATTTCCTAAATATGTCAAGGGGGCAATGTTCCTCTAAATCCACAGTCAGAGGGAGTGTCGCCGGGCATACGGTAAATTTGCCCTCCCCGGGGGCAAAGAGATCTCGCTCCGCGCTCTTTGCGGATGAATCCCCTGGGAATGGCGCCTGAGGGGAGAGACACCGACACGAATATCGGTTTTACAGGCAGGCAACAGGCGGATGAAGGGAGCCGCGGGACTCGCCTGGGCAGTTGTCACGGACAACAATCTGCATCCCCCGGCCCAAGCGGTCCCCGGTGACACTCCCGCTGGGGTGCGGATTTAGGATGAGTTCGAAATTTTGTGACGGATCTTTTTTTATGATATATTTTGTCAAACCTTTTTTATGTGGCAAATATGGGGGTGAGAAAATGTGGCATGAATATATGGACAGGGGGGGAATGTGGATGTTTCCACTGTTCGGTATTTTGTTCGTTCTCCTCGTCATTTACCTGTTTTTCGGGCTGGGGGAATCCAAACGGCGGGTCTGCGGACTCAATCCCAGTTCCGAATCGGCGGTTGATATTCTGAACAAACGGTACGCCCGTGGAGAAATCACAAGAGAAGAGTTCGAAATGATGAAAAAAGATATTCTGGGATAAGGCGCTTCATTCGCCTGTCCTACCGTCAGTTTGCCGTTATCCTCATGCGGGGCTGCGGATTGTTTTGTATTGTTTTTTCCCGAACAGCTCCAGCGAACCTTTGCCGGATCCCGACCGCCAGTCGTCAATCTTCATGAGAGGCGTTTTGACCCATCACTGTTCCTGTTCGCCGGGGAAAATTTCCCCGGCGGAGTACAGGACGGCCCTGCCCGCAAGCAGGATTCTTTCGCCGCAGTCCCGGCAAAAGAGTGTTCCGCCCCTGTGTGATGCCTGCCTGGCGACCAGGTCCTGTTTCCCCAGTTTCCGGCTCCAGAGAGGGATAACATGACAGTGTCCCGATCCGCAGACAGGGTCCTCCTGCACGTTCAGTTTCGGGGCGAAGCTGCGGGTTACGCAGTCGTAGTCCTTACCCCGGGCGGTCAGGTGGAGAAGAAGACCGTCCAGTGCCGTAACCCTGGCCATATCCGGCGCTGCTTCCCGGACCTGCTGTTCGTCCTCCAGCACGCAGACCAGGTCTCTGGCCGCCCAAGCCTCCGTGGGGAGGAAGCCGACGGCTTCCTCCATGGCCCCCGTGACCGGTACCGGGGCCAGCGTATAGGCGGGAAAATCCAGTTCGAACAGGTCTCCCCTGCGGGTTACCGTCAGCCGGCCGCTCATGGTTTCAAAGAAGAATTTCCCGGCATCCGGTTCCTTGAACCTGGAGAGCGCGTAGGCCGTGGCCAGGGTCGCATGGCCGCACAGGTCGATTTCCCCTCCGGGGGTGAACCACCGCAGCCTGTAGGACTCCTCCTCTTTCACTGTAAAGGCGGTTTCGGACAGGTTGTTTTCCATGGCGATATTCTGCATCAGACCGTCCGGCGGCCAGCTGTCCATGACGCAGACCCCGGCCGGATTCCCTTCGAACACCTTTTCCGCAAACGCGTCTACCACGTAATATTTCATTTTTTTCTTCTCCTTTCTTCATTCGTCCAGGTCCACCAGTCCGTGACGCAGGGCGTAGCGGGTCAGGCAGGTGACGTTCTCGCAGCCCAGCTTGTCGAGGATGTTGCGGCGGTGGGTGTCCACGGTGCTCTTGCTGATGTTGAGCTTCCCGGCGATCTCCCGCGTTCCGGCGCCCTTCACAAGGAGGTGCAGTACCTCCCGCTCCCGTTCCGAGAGGGCAGGTTCGCTCGCTCCTTTCTGGTCTCCCTGCCGGACAAAGTCATTGGCCACGAGGGTGGCCACCTTGGGACTGAGCCATGTTTCCCCGCGGGCAATCACCCGCAGGGCAAAGAGAAATTCCTCAGGAGTGGCTTCTTTCAGGATGTATCCTGTCATGCCGCTTTTCAGGGCTTCGAAGACCATCTGCCTGTCGAGGTACATGGTGAGGGCCGCCATCCGAACGCCGGGCAGGGCCTCCGAAAAAATGCGGGCCGCCTCCACGCCGCTGGTTTCGGACATGGCGAGGTCGAGGACGATTACGTCGGGGCGCTTCTCGAGTGCCAGTGTCATGCCTTCCCGGCAGCTTCCGGCCACTCCCGCTACCTCGAAATCCTCTTCCCGGGAGAGAATGTCCTCCAGACCTGCAAGAAAGAGCCTGTGGTCGTCGATCATCAGCACCCGTATCTTCATCGCTCCGTTCCTCCTTCGAATGCCAGCGGTGCGACGATGGCCACGGTGGATCCCTTGCCCTTTTCGGAAAAAACCCGCACTTCACCGCCCACGGAGTGAAGCTTCTCCCGTATGCTGAAAAGCCCCATGCCGCCCCATTTTCCCCAGTGTTTCGGCGTGTTGGAGGAGAAGCCGACACCGTCGTCCTCAACGAGCAGGCGCACCCGCTTGTTGCCGCGCTGCACCCGGAGAATCACGTTCTTCGCTCCGGCGTGCTTGATTACGTTCAGCAGCAGCTCCTGGGCCATCTGGTACATGAGGATGCGGATTTCCATGGAAATGTTCGCTTGGGGACCGCATTCCCGGAAGTCGACGGAAATGCCGTGGGGTTTCAGCATTCGGTCGCCGAGAGAAGCGAGGGCCGCTTCCAGCCCGACTTCGTAGAGAAGCGGCGAGCTTATCTCCAGCGTCAGGGAACGGGTGTCGGAGAGGAGTCCTTCCACTTCCTCGATAGCCGGCGCGATGTCGTCGGGAGAATGCTTTTCGCTCAAGGCCCGCAGGCGGGAAAGCAGAGAGACGAGGGAATAGCCTACCCTGTCGTGGAGTTTTACGGCGATCTCCCGGCGGGTTCTTTCCTCCGCGAGAGAGAGTCCCGCCGCGAGGGTGCGCAGTTCCTGGCGGTACTCCGTGAGGAGGACTTCCTTTTCCAGCAGTGCCTCCTCCGCCCGCTTCCAGTCCGTCATGTCGAGGAAGATCACAGCGACGACAGAGCGGGTGGGGCTGAAGGCGATGGCGTGAAGGTACTTTCCCGTGTCGTAGCTCGGGCCTTCATAGCGGGCATAGATTCCTGTGGTGGCAACCTGGAGGATGATGTCCTGCCATTCCCGTTCCTTCTCCGACCATATCTCCCGGAAGGGGCGCCCGATCAGCTCCTCCCTGCGGATGTCCATCACCTGTTCGTATGCACTGTTGACATCGATGTACACCACATCCTGGAATTCCCCCCGCTCATCGTAGATTGCACGGTAGAGAGCCACGGGTTCCAGTATCTTTGCGAAAAGGGTGCCGAGGGCGTCGTAGGGTGTCTGGTCATGGTTCATCGGTTCCGCCTCCTTTGTCCTTTGCAGCGAAGGCTGCCTCCATGAGATTCTACACTTTGAGCCGGGAAAGAAACAACTTTGCCGAGAGGGTTCCCATGTCCCTCCCGGGCTCCGAAAGTCAGAAAAACCATACGGAGAGCGGAGAGGTCCGATGTCAGGGACAGAATCTCCTTCGTTTTTTTCATGAAATGTGCTAACGGACAATCATACTTTACACGATGCGGGCCGACCCTCCCTTCCCCTAGACTGACCAGTGGAGGAATACGTTATTCCATTCCGGGAGGGTGAGCCTATGAAACTGGAAATAGGAAAGTTTTTTGTGAAGGAGATGGTCTTCGGTTCGAAGACCGGCTACAGCAAGGGCGTGCTGACGATAAACAAGGAAGAGGCCCTTGCGGTGGTGAAGGAAGACAGCCACATCACCGAAGCTGATCTGTACATCGTCAATCCGGGTGACGAAGTCCGCATGGTACCGGTGAAGGAGGCTATCGAAATGCGCTGCAAGGTTTCCGGCGGCGTGATGTTCCCCGGCATGACCAATCCCGTGACGCCCGCAGGACAGGGGAGAACCCACGCCCTGAAGGACTGCTCCCTGATCGTGGTCGGGAAGCACTGGGGAAGCTTCCAGGACGGCCTGATCGACATGAGCGGCCCCTTCCGGAGGAACACGATCTATGGTTCTCTGAAGAACCTTGTTCTCGTGGGCGACACAGACGAAGAGTTCGAGCGGCATGAGCAGCAGAAGAAGAACCGCGCGCTCCGTTGGGCCGGACACCGCCTCGCCGAATACGTCGGCAAGTGTGTGGCCGCCCTCGAGCCGGAGGAGATCGAGACCTGGGAGCTCGAACCCGTCAACCGCAGGGAGAGTTCCGTGCAGGAACTTCCGTCGGTGGTCTATGTTCTCCAGCCCCAGACTCAGATGGAGGCCATGGGGTACAACACCCTGATCTATGGATGGGACGGCAACCACATGCTTCCCACTTTCATGCACCCCAACGAGCTGCTCGACGGGGCAGTGGTCTCCGGCAGCTTCATGCCCGCTTCGTCCAAGATGTCCACCTACGAGCACTGCAATAATCCTGTAGTGAAGCGCCTGATGAAGGAGCACGGCAAGACGCTGAACTTCCTCGGGATCGTCATGTCCAACCTCAATGTGGCCATGGACCAAAAGCAGCGTTCCGCCTATATGGTGGCCCAGATGGCGAAAAATCTCGGCGCCGACGGCGCGATCGTGGCTGAAGAAGGCTATGGCAATCCGGACGTGGACTACATCCAGACCATCGTCGAGCTGGAGAAAGCCGGCATCAAGACCGTAGGCATCTCCAACGAATGCACCGGGCGCGACGGCGCGTCCCAGCCCCTGGTGGCCCTCGACCCGGCGGCGAACGCCCTGGTTTCCACGGGGAACGTCTCCCAGTATTTCGAGCTGCCCCCTATGAAGACTGTCCTCGGCGACCTGGAATCCATGGCCCGCGACGGTCTCTCGGGCGGCTGGGAAGGGTGTGTACGCGCCGACGGCTCGCTTGTCATGGAGAACAACGGCATGTTCTGCTCGGACCACATCAGCGGCTTTTCCGTGAAGACCTGCATGGACTACTAAGAAGGGGGCGAAGGCATAATGCTCAAGGCGATTCACTACATCAACCAGTTCTTCGGGCAGGTGGGCGGCGAGGACATGGCCGACTACGAGCCTGAAATGCGCTCCGGAACCGTCGGGTGTACCCGGATTTTCAACAGCCTTGCGAAGAACGTGGAAGTGACCCACACCATCATCTGCGGCGACAACTTTATGGCGTCCCGCACGGACGAGGGCCTGGCCCGCATCCTGGCGATGCTCGAGGACAGGGAGTTCGATATCTTCATCGCCGGTCCCGCCTTTAACGCAGGCCGGTACGGGGCAGCCTGCGGCCAAGTCTGCAAGGCCGTGAAGGAGAAGTACGGTGTCCCCGTGCTCACCTCGATGAACGAGGAGAACCCCGGCGTCGAGATGTTCCACAAGGATATGTACATCTTCCGCGGCGGCAATCGGGCCACCTTTATGAAACAGGATATGGAGAAGCTCGCCGCCTTCGCCGACAAGATCGCCCGGGGGGAGAAGCTCCTTCCGGCGGCCCTGGAAGGCTACTTCCCCAGGGGAATCCGCCACGAGGTCTTCCTGGAGGACATCGGACAAGAGCCGGTCATGGCCGCCGACCGCGTGGTGAACATGATGATCGCCAAATTGAAGGGCGAGCCGTACCGGACCGAGCTGCCGATGCCCGCTCTTGACCGCGTTCCCGTCGCTCCGGCGGTGAAGGATCTGCGGAAGGTGCGCCTCGCGCTGGTTACCTCCGGCGGCATCGTCCCCCGCGAGAACCCCGACCGGATTCAGTCCTGCTCTGCCACCAAATGGGGCATGTACGACATTTCGGCTCTCGACAAGGGCTTCACCGCGCCCGAGTACAAAACTATCCACGCCGGGTATGACCCCGAACAGGCCGACAAGAACCCCAACGTCGTCGTTCCGCTCGACGCCATCCGAGCCTACCAGCGCGAGGGCAGGATCGGCGAAGTGGACGATTACTACTACACCACCGTAGGCACCGGCACCACTCAGGGCGAGGCCGCCCGCATGGGCCGGGAGATCGCCGCGACGCTCCGCGAACGGAACGTGGAAGCCGTTGTTCTCACCGCGACCTGAGGGACCTGCACTCGTTGCGGGTCAACGATCGCGAAAGAGATAGAGCGCAGCGGCATCCCCGTGGTTGTGATGTGCAACCTCACCAACATAGCGAAGACAGTCGGCGTCAACAGGATCGTTCCTACGGTCTCCGTCCCCTACCCCCTGGGCAATCCCCAGCTCCGCCCGGACGACGAATGGGCCCTCCGCTACCACAGGACGGGCGTGGCTCTTGACGCCCTCGAGACGGACGTCAGCGAGCAGACCATCTTTCCTGTGAAAATCTAGAACACCTCTCCGGGGGAGGATTCCCTCCCCCGGAGCCAAGTGAAGGAGGGACGAGTATGCAGTCTCAGAAGGATAATTCCGTGTTCTTCATCTCAATGGCAGTCACCGCAGCCACGGTTCTCTGGGGGATCTTCTCCCCTGCTGGTTTCGACGCTGCGGCCAAGGGGCTCTTCGGATTCCTCATCAAGTACTTCGGGTGGGGGTACATGCTCGCCATGAACATCTTCGTTCTCTTCCCGATCCTCCTCTGCATGAGCCGCTTCGGAAAGCTCCGCCTCGGCGAGCCGGGGTCAAAGCCGGAGTTCAGCAACATTTCCTGGTTCGCCATGCTCTTCTCGGCAGGCATGGGCGTCGGTCTCGTCTTCTACGGGGTAGGCGAGCCGGTCTTTCATTTCATGACGCCTCCATTCGGCGCAGCGGCAGGCAGCGCCAAGGCCGCCGAGGACGCCCTTCGGACTACTTTCTTCCACTGGGGGCTCCATCCATGGGCGGGATACGCCGTCATCGCCCTCTGCCTGGCCTATTTCCAGTATCGGAAGGGCGCTCCCGGACTGATGAGCAGCATGTTCCTGCCCGTCCTCGGGCAGAAGGGGAATTCAAGCGTGCTCGGCAAAACCATCGACATTCTCGCCATCTTCGCCACCATCGCCGGTCTCGCCACGTCCCTCGGCCTTGGGACTCTTCAGATCAACAGCGGCCTGAAGTATCTCTTCGGCATGCCCCAGAATGTCACCATCCAGCTTACGATCATCGCCGTCCTGGCCCTTGTCTATACCGGAACGGCGGTTACGGGCATCGAGCGGGGCATCAAGTTCATTTCCAACCTCAACCTCTTTCTCGCCTGCCTTCTGAGCGCGGCACTTTTCTTCATCGGGCCCACCATGGCCATTATCGAATCCCTGATGACGGGCGTAGGCGACTATCTCTCCAACGTGGTGAACCAGAGCTTCCACATGGCGCCTTACGGAGGGGAATACAAAGGGTGGCTCGGAGGATGGACCCTTTATTACTGGGCTTGGTGGATCGCCTGGGCGCCCTTTGTGGGCTCCTTCATCGCCCGCATCTCCCGGGGACGCACCATCAGGGAATTCGTTTCCGGCGTGCTGGTTGTCCCGGCCCTGGGCAGCTTTACGTGGTTCGCCATCTTCGGGACCTCCGGGTTGAACCTCGAACTCACCGGGGCGGCAAAAATCGCGGAGAAAGTGGCAGCGGACATTTCCGTGGGCGTTTTCGAGGTCTACAAATACTACCCCTTGGGCGGCATCATGTCCGTCATCATGGTGGTGCTGATCTCCACCTTCTTCATCACGTCCGCCAATTCGGGGACCTTCGTCCTCTCCATGTACTCCACCAAGGGCGAAATAAACCCGCCGAAGGTGCGCATGGGCATCTGGGGAGTCCTGATGGCGGCTCTGGCATTTGTGCTGCTGATGAGCGGCGGGCTGCAGTCTCTACAGATAGCCTCTATCGCCGCCGCCGCCCCCTTCGCGGTGATCATGGTGGTGGCATGCTGGTGCCTCTGGAAGGCCCTCGTGAAGGACGAAGCCACCTTTGCCGAACTTGCGGACTGACCACTGGAAGAAAACGTTCTTTGCGGCTGTCCTTCAGTAGGGCGCCCACGAGTGAATGGATATGGGCGATTATCCTGTAGAGACGGGCACCCCCGGAGCTTTGCCTGCCCGGGGGCGCCCGTCTACAGGAACCGGTCGTTTCAGGCGGGTACTGCCCGCTCTATGGGAGGAGGCCTTCCCGTGACTCCCTTTTTACATCATGCCGACTCAGACGACGGTACTTTTTTTCTTCCTGAATCCGCAGGTTCGTCCCCTCACGGAAGAAGAAAGACGCTCTAACGGGGAAGCGAACCGTTTTCTTTCCCCATCCGGGACCTATCTCTTCTCTTGTGGAACTAACCTGCGGATTCAGGGATACAAAAGCGTCGTTTTCAACGTCCACGGGTGCATTCCCGCCTTGAAGGGGCGTTTTCCTTCCTACGATCCTAAATCCGCAGGTTTTTCAGGCAGAGGGAGTGTCGCCGGGCACAGCGCCCGGGCCGAGAAACCGACACGGATGTCGGTTTCACAAGCAGGCAACCGGCGAACGCAGGGAGCCGTGTTGATCGCTTGGGCAGTTGTCAAGGACGACAATCTGCACCCCCCGCCCAAGCGAGCACTGGTGACACTCCCCGCTGAGGTGCGGATTTAGGACGATGTCCTCCGTTATGCGCATTTTCTTCAATGTATACGCCAGGCACGCCAATATCCCTTTACCCTTCGCTTTCTGCAGCCCGCAAAGGAGAAACCGTCCCAACTTCAACACTTCCTCGATGACCCCGAAGACCGGCTTCGGCCACGCTCTTCCGTTTCCCGTATTCCGCCCTTCCTTCGGGGTTACTTTGGAGTGGAGCCGCCAACCTCGGTATATTTCAATCCCGCCCTGGAGCAGGTCTGGTTTTACGCACTAATGGAGTCCCTCAACAACGTCGCAATACTGCCGATCATCCCGGCCGGCGCCGCGCGCTTCGCCATGGCGCTGAATCGCTTCCGTAAAACCCTCAGCCAAACGGTCTAACAGCGGCTACGTCAAGCCACCGGCCGCGAAAAAACAGATGGAGCAAAGGAGCATTTCCACCGCTTTTGTTCCGTCAGCCCAGCGCGACATCGAGAAACATCATCACCGCAAAACCCGCCATGGTCGCCATGGTTACCACATTGATATTCTCTTCCTTCCGCTGGGATTCTGGAATCAATTCTTCCACCACCACAAAAATCATTGCCCCGGCAGCGAAACAAAGGGCATAGGGCAGGATGTTCTGCATATGAAGAACAAAAAACGCCCCGAATACCCCGGCGGCGGGTTCAACAAAACCGGAAGCCTGCCCCATTAAAAAACTCTTTGTCCGTCCCATCCCTTCTCTCCGCAACGGCAATGAGACTGCGGCTCCTTCAGGAAAATTCTGAAGACCGATTCCAAGGGCCAACGCAATGGCGCCTCCGAGCGTAGCGGAAGAAATATTTGCCGCCACGGCCCCGAAAGCGACACCCACAGCAAGACCTTCCGGGATATTGTGCAACGTGATCGCAAGCACCAGCAGCGTGCTCCGCTGCCAGGAGGTCTTCAAACCTTCGCTCTGTTCAATCTTTAATCCCAGGTGAAGATGGGGCAGCAAACGGTCAACCAGCCTCATGAAAATTCCGCCGGCCATGAATCCGATCACGGCCGTCAGCCATGGGACGTGACCCATCTGTTCGGCCATTGCTATGCCGGGAGCAAGGAGAGACCAGAAACTTGCGGCGATCATGACGCCGGCGGCGAATCCAAGCATGGAATCCATGAGTTTAGGGTTGACCGTCTTCGTGAAGAAAACAAGCGCCGCCCCCGCCGCAGTTACGCCCCATGTGAAGAGAGTCGCCAGAAGAGCCTGCGGGACTGGACCATATTGCTGCAAGAAGTCGATCATATGTGCCTTTCACTCCCTTTCACCGATAATCCGATTGAGACGCATAATAAAAAATACGGATTTTCCGTATCCGTCTTTTTCCCGGAAGGCCTTTGAGAAAATCCGGATAATCCGATTTTATTTTACACCCCGCCCGGAGAAGAATCACCCTCGTTCCACAGGCCTAAGGAACCTCTGAATAATGTCGGGTAATGTGCTAAAAAAACAGATTCTATCGGGTCCCGTGAGGACAAAATATTCTTTTTTCAAAGCTTCCTTAGGTTGACAGGCCGGGAAGGGGTCTATATTATCCAATGGGTAGAAATACCCGATTGTTTTCACTCCTTTGAAGATGCAGATTACAATGCTGTTTACATCCCGGCGCTGAACAGGCCATGAAGGGAGCCACGAACAAAATGTCCTCTTCCGGTCCTCATTTCCGCCATCTCCGGTATTTCCTTCTATTGTTCCTCTGTCTTTGTGTCCTTGCGTTTTCAACCGCTCCGGCCCGGGCCGCAGTCTGGCATGTGAGGCCGTACGGCACTGGAGACGGGTCGGACTGGGAAAACGCGTCTCCCGATCTCGCGGCGGTTCTGAGGAACGCCCGGCCGGGAGACGAGATCCGGGCGGCGGAGGGAGTCTATGTCCCCGCTTTCGACAGGGACGGGGAAGCGGTAAACGGCGTGTCCCGGACCTTCGCCCTGAAGAATGGCGTGAAGCTCCTCGGCGGTTTTCCGGCTCAAGAAAGTCCATCGCTGCAGGACCGGGACCCCCGGGCATTCCCGACGGTCCTCACAGGGGACCTTTTCGGAGACGACCAGGCCGACACCGAAGGGAAAGCGGTCATCGTCGGGCTGAACGCCTACCACGTGGTGTATGCTTCCGGGGTGGACGAAACGGCGGTGCTCGACGGCTTTGTTATTTCGGGGGGCAGGGCGGACGGTCAGGGTGAAGATGCCATGGGGGGCGGGATGTACTGCACAAATGCCTCTCCGGTCATTGAAAACTGTGTTTTTCGGGGGAATGCCGCAAAGTCCGGCGGCGGGGGAATGTACAATTCCGCTTCCAGTCCGGAAGTTGAGAAATGTGCCTTTCTGGAAAATATCACTTCTTCGGGGAGCGGGGCGGGAATGTACAACGTTGCCTCCAGCCCGCAGGTGAGAGACTGTCTTTTCCGAAATAATTCCATCTCCGCCCCGTCCGGATCGGCAAACGGCGGAGGGATGGCAAACTTTGCGGCCTCCGAGCCGTCGGTGAAAAACTGTACCTTTATCGGAAACAGTGTCTACTCGGCGGACAGTTCCGGCTACGGCGGCGGTATGTACACAACGGCCTCCAGTAGCGTTGAGGCAGTCAACTGCACCTTCAGCGGCAATGAAGCGTCGGCGGCCGGGGTAGGAAAAGGCCACGGAGGGGCTCTCTACGTGAAGGGATCGGGTTCTTCTCTTGTGCTGCTGAACTCGACTCTTTCTGGAAACATCGCCAAGAATTCCGGAAGCGGGATGTATATTGACGACGGTTCCGTCACGGCGGCAAACTGCATTTTCTTCGGCAGCGATTCAGTGCAGGTCAGGAAACAGCCGGGAGGCTCCCTCGCACTCCTTTCCTGCCTTTACCGGGCCGGAAGCGTCACAGGGACGGGGATTGTCTCGGAGAATAGCCTTTTTGGCGATCCGCTCCTCGGGGAGCCTGCGGACAATGGCGGTTTCACCCCCACCATGGCTCCCGGGGAGGGGAGTCCCGCCCTTGATGGCGGAGTCGGACCCGGAGAGGTCAGCTTCAACGGAGGTGTCCTCGCCATTCCGGACAAGGACCAGCGTGGGATGGAACGACCAGGCGGAGAGGCTGTGGATATCGGGGCCTGCGAGATCCAGTGGTATTCCCTTTCGTCTTCCACCTCGGGAAACGGCGAAGGGAACGTTGCGGTTTCCCCCGAGGCTGCATCGTATTGTGAGGGAACGGAGGTCACTCTCTCAGCCCATCCGGCGGAAAGCTCCCTCTTCACCGGGTGGGGCGGGGATCTGGCGGGGACCGAAAGTCCGGCGACACTGGCCATGGTCGGCGACAGGACCGTGAGTGCCGCCTTTGCCCTCAAAAGCTTTACCATAACCACATCGGCGGGCCCGGGAGGACGTGTTTCTCCATCGACGGCAGTCCAATGGGGCGGTTCCGCCACGGTCACCGTCACCCCGGACAGCGGCTATGCCGTCTCCGGGCTGCTGGTGGACGGGGTGCCTGCAGAACCTGCTCTCTCCTTCACCTTTGAGGATGTAACGTCGGACCGGACCATTGCCGCATCCTTCGTGGCGCTGAACTCCGGCGGGCCTGGCGATCCCGAAGACCCCGGAGATCCCGGAGACCCCGGAGATCCCGGAGACCCCGGAGATCCCGAAGACCCTGGTGATCCCGGAGACCCCGGAAACCCTGGAAATCCCGAACAGCCGGGAGACCCTGATGAACCAGGGAAACCAAATGAACCGGAAGAGCCGAACGTACCTGAAGAACCCAATCCCGCCGGGAGAATCGTCATCCGAGACGAGAGTGCCGTTCTGGATGCCCTTCTATTCGGCATGATTGACGTTCCGCTGTCCGAAGGCACTGCCCCAGGCGATTTCTTCAGAGTTTCGTCGGCGGACATTTCGGCCGTCACCCTGCGCTCGTGCTCACCGGAAGAGTTAGGACCTGCCCGGCCCGGGGGGATGCTCTGCGCCGTTTCCTTTGAGATAGAGGCTTCGGTGCCTTCGGGGAAGACGGGGATTCTTCCCGCAGACCTGGAAATGGCGGTCCCGGAGGGAAGCCTCTCCGAAGAATGCCGCCTGGCCATTGCCGAGGGAGAGGAGACCATGAGCCTCGAGGAGGCGTTCCTGGAACATGTCTTCATGGTGAAGATCCTTCCTGAAGGAGGGTACGATTTCGGTCTCCTCGCGAAGGAAAACGGCTTCGGCGCCGATCCCCTGGATTTTTTCTCCGTGGTCCGGGACGATGGGATTTTCAGGGTGGTGGTGCGGCTTATTCTGGCCGACGGGTCTGCCGAGGGCGTGCCGTCCGTACAGGCCGTGTCGTGGGAAGGTGACAGCCGTTTCCTCATCTTCGACGGGCAACGGGACGGGAAATTCAGGGATCCTGTGGCGGCGGCTGAAAAGGAGGACGGCGGAGTGTCTTCGGCAGGCAGGCGAGGGTGTTCTGCCGAAGACGGCTCCGGTTGCGCCTTTCTTCTTCTCCTGCCCCTTCTGCTTCTGACCGGAGATAGATCCGGTTGTGCTCCTGTCCTGTACAATCGGAAGGAAGGCAGCAGGGTGATCCGCCGGGCCGGACCGTGAAGGGAGAGGGTCAGTCTTTGCCCTCTTCCCCCGTGTCAGGGGCGAGAGGTTCCCTCCCCAGGGGACGCAGGGCAAGAAGGCTTGCCGCCATGGCGCAGGCCACCACGGTGAACCCGGCGAAGTAGCCCGCTGAGGTGAACGTGCCCGGCGTTCCCCCCGGGAAATGGTCGATGATGATGCCCGTTCCCCACTGGAAGACAACCGCCGACAGCACCGCGGTCATGTTCATGGCGCCAAAGACGGCCCCCCGCTCTCCCGGGCGGGAAACGGCGGTAATGGCCGCCAGGGAGAACACCCCCCTCATCCCCGAGGTCATCCCCACGATGAAGGCCGCAAGGCCGCCCACCCACACCGCTCCTCCCCATCCCACCGCCGCGAGCAGCAGAAACCAGCTCAGCGCGTTAGCCGCGCTCACCTTCCGTATGATTCCCGGCAGTCCGGCGGGGGAGACCACCACGCCGCCGGTGGAGACGGGACCCAGCATCATCCCCACGCTGACCAGGGAACTCCAGAACCGGGCCGACCCAGGGGAGGCATTGAAGGCAGCGGCAAACCACGACACGCCCCACAGTCCCTGGAAGGTGAGCAGAGAGGCCGAGGAGATCGCCCAAAGGATCTGAATAGCCCGGATCCTGCGGTTTTTCATTATGAACAGAATGGCCTTCCCTATGCCGGGAAAGATAGAGAAAAGGCTCCTGGCTTCCTTTCCCGCAGCGGAAAGGCGGATGGGGTCGGCAGGGGCCTTGCGGACAAGGACCAGGGCCATGACGAGAGGGATGGCCGAGAGCAGGGCGAAGGTGCCCGTCATGCCGAAGGTGTCCACGGCAAAGCCCAGGGGAGCCACGGACACGATGGCCCCGAGGCTGGACAGTCCCATGTTGATGGCCGCGTAAAAGCAGTAGCGCTCGGGCGGGAAGGCGAAGGCCTGGAAGACGAGCACGGCGGAATACATGGGGGCGACACCGAATCCCGAGAGAAGCCGCCATGCCCCCAGGGTGAAGGGGGTCCTCACGAAGGTGAGCAGAAGGCATGAACCAGCCGTGAGGAGCAGCCCGGTGATAACCACCCTCACCGGGCCGTACCGGTCGTGGAGAATGCCCGAGACAGGCTGCAGAAAAGCGTAGGCGTAGAAGTGGAGGCTTGAGATGAAACCGATCATCGCCGCGCTCATGCCGAGCCGCTCGCCTTCCAGGGGCAGCACCACGGAGGCGGAAATGCGGAAGAAAATGGTCAGGAAGAACGAGCCCACCAGGAGGAGAAAGAGGGGGAAAGACGAATCGGAAACCAGGCCTCGGACGGTGCTTTTAGATAATGACACGGGAAATTTTCTCCTTTGCTCCAGTCAATTCAGTGAACAGCATAGCACAGGACGGGTCGGTTCAGAAGAGGGTGGAAAGGCCCTACATCCGCAGTTTTTCCAGGCAGAGGGTGTCACCCCATGCCCGGTGACGCTTCCCGCTGCCTGCGGATTTAGAAAGATCGGAAAAAAGACTATCCCCTCCGGGAGAGCGGAATGGTACTATTGATGCAAACCGAACCGAGGAGGAGAAAAATGAACACCCCGGCCTGGAAGACCTCTGCCTGCCCCTACGACTGCCCCGACGGATGCGCCATGCGCGGACGCTTCGACGGGAACGCCGTGACCCTGGAACCGAACCCCGCCCTTCCCTATTCCACCTTCCTCTGCGAGAAGGGGGTGCGGTGGGCGTCCCGGGCTACGAGTCCGGCCCGACTCTCTTCCCCCCTTGCCCGGAAGGGAGGAAATCTCGTTCCCGTCTCGTGGGAGGATGCCCTGGACCTCTGGGCGGGGAAGATCCGGGAGGGGGTGGAACGGCACGGCCCCCTGTCGGTGATGTACCTCTCCAGCGCCGGGTCCCTCTACTTCTCGAAAAAGCTGCTACCCCACGTCTTCGCCGCCCTCGGAGGATACACCGCGAAAAAGGGGAACCTCTGCTCGTCAGCGGGAAGCCTGGGCCTGAAGGAAACCTTCGGCGAAGTGCCCGTCGTCCGGCCCGAGGAGACGGCGGACCATTCCCGGGGGGTGCTGTTCTGGGGACGAAACGCCCTGGAAACCCACGCCCACGTGGCCCCAGTGCTGAAAGGGGTACGGGGCAGGGGCGGGGAAGTGGCGGTCCTCGAAATCCGGAGTACCCCCACTACCCGCTTCGCCGACCGGTGGTGGCGGCTTGATCCCGGCGGCGACTGGGCCCTGGCGGCCTGGATCTGCCGGAGGCTCATGGACGAGGGAAAATCGGCCCTCGGCCGGCAGGACCGCACCGCCAACTCTGCGGAGTTCACGGCGGCGGTAAAATCACTGGATTGCGGCGCCCTTCTCTCTGCGGCGGGATTGACCGCAGACGGGGCTGAGGATGTGTACTCCTGGCTTCTCCGTTATTCCCCCGTCACCCAGTACCCTGCTTTCGGAGCCCAGCGGTACCTCCACGGCGACGCCCAGTTCCGGTGGATCGGCGCCCTCGCTGTGCTCCTGGGGGCCTTCGCGGACAAGGGGGCGGGAGTCGCCTTCAGCAAGGATGAGATGATCCTTTTTCCGGAACGGCTCAAACCCGCTCCTTCCCGGACCAGGACCCTCTCCGTCTCGGGGTGGCCCCTGGAGCTTGACGGCCTCGAGCCGCCCGTGGAGGTTCTCGTGGTGTCCGCAGCCGACCCGCTGCGACAGAACCCAGCTTCGGACCTGGTCCGCAGGGCCTACGAAAAAATTCCCTTCACTGTCTGCGCCGATTTCATCCTCTCCGACACGGCGAAGGCCTCGGACCTGGTGCTGCCCATCACTATCTTCCTCGAGGAGGAGGGGGACTGGAAGGGCTCCTACTGGCACAGCTACCTCGTCCGCAGCGAACGGGTCCTTCCTCCCCGTCCCGGAACCCTGGACGAGACGGAAATCTATACCCGTCTTGCGGAAAAGCTCGGCCTTTCCTGCGACCTGGTTGCCATGAAGAAGGAAATGGACAGGGACCTCCTGGCATCGCCCCTGCTCGAATCCGTCGGCGATGGAGTATACCGCTGGAACGAGCCGCCCTATCGGCTGGACGGGGGACGAAAGGCCCTGCTGCCCACGGAGGTTCCCGTAATGTCCAGGGGACCGGAAGGATACCTCCGGCTGGTGACGGTCCACAGGAAGGAATACATCAATGGCCAGAGCTGGGATGCCCCCTGTGCGGGCGGTCTTCCCAGCCTCTCGCTGAACCCCGCCGACGCCCGGAGACAGGGAGTGAAGGACGGCGACAAAGTCCAGGCACGGAACGTCAGGGGAGGCAGCCTGGCCGTCCGGGTGGCGGAAGACCCTTCCCTGGGCGAGGGATACTGTATCCTTCCCCAGGGTACGAAGGGCGTGAACCTGCTCACCGATCCCCTGATCAGCCCGGGGTGGGGTGCGCCCTTCGCCGAGAGCTGGATCGAAATCGGGCAGGGGAAGGAGGAGCGCGCGGAAAAGGACATACCCCGGAAATGAAGAACAGGAAAGGAGCTGATCTCATGGGAAAACGAGCGATACCTCTCTATGCCCTTGTGGCTGTACTGGCCTTCTCGGCAGCTGCATGGGGAGCGGGTCCGGAGGACTTTTTCAAGGCCGGGATGAAGGCCGCCGGAGCGGGCGACTATGAACGGGCCGTCGTCGCGCTGCGCCGGGCGATTTCACTGAAGGAGGATTACCCGGAGGCCCATTTCAACCTTGGGGTTGCCCTGTCCGGCCTGAAGCGGTTCGGGGAGGCATACGTATCCTATAAGAGGACCACGGAGCTGAGACCGTCGTACGCCCCCGCCTGGAACGGCCTCGGCGTCGCCTGCAAGGAGCTGAAGCAGTTCGACGAAGCCGAGGCGGCCTTCCGGAAAGCCGCTGAAACAGACGGGAAATACTGGGTGCCCCACTACAACCTCGGAGATCTTTATGCCGTCCTCGGAAAAAACGACCGTGCAATCGAATCCCTGAAGCGGGCTGCGGATTTGTCCCCCCGTTCGGTGGAACCCTTGCTGAAGCTCGGTGTGGTCTACGCCTCGCTGAAGCAGTACGGGGACGCTCTCCCCCTGTTCGAGCGGGCCCGGGAGATCCGGCAGGACATTCCAGAAATTCATTATTCAGAAGGCATCTGCCACGTTGGGCTTCAGGACCAGGAAAAGGCCGCCGCGGCCTTCCGGCGGGCCGTGAAGCTCCGCCCGGTCTACCCGCTGGCGTGGTACAACCTGGGGGTGTCCCTTTTCAGCCTGAACCGGCAGGAGGAGGCGGCGGAGGCCTTCGAAAAGGCGGTGGAACAGGCTCCCGAATATCCCTATGCCCACAGCAACCTGGCCAGGGTCTATCTTGGACTGAACAGGGTACCGGAGGCCAAAAAAGCTGCCCTGGAGGCGGTCCGCCTGGCGCCGGAATTCGCCATGGCCCATTTGAACCTGGGTTTCTGCCTTATCGGCGAGAAGAAATATTCCGAGGCCGAAAAATCCTTCTCCGAAGCCCTTCGGCTGGCCCCCGGGTACGCCGACGCCCACTACGGGAGGGGAGTCGCTTTTGCGGGAATGGGAAAGAAGGACAGCCTGCGCAGGGAAACGGAAATCCTGAGAAAAATCGACCCCGAAAAGGCGGACCGGCTGGAGGCCGTCGCTTCGGGGATACAGTAGCACAAAAAGGAGGCCGTAATGAAAAAGAGACACTTCGCGACCCTGCTGTGCGCTGCGGCGCTTCTGCTTTTTCCGGCCTGTGCCGGGGCGCTTCCGGAACAGCCTTCTCCCGACCCCGTTCAGGCGGCCAACGACTTTATCATGGGACTCACCGGAAGTTCCCCGGCGGCCTTGGGGTACGCCGCCGACGCCTCGGATCTCGTCTCCATAGGAAAGCTGGTCCTTGAGGGCAAGCATGGAGAAGCCATGAACAAAGTGGGGGAGTTCACCGCCGGCAAAATGCTCGGGGCATCCGCCCCGATAGTGGGACAGTTCGTCGCTCTCGGGAAGATCGGGAAGATGGCGGGCGACGCGGCGGCGAACTGGGTGGGGCAGAAGAACTTCGAACGGATCTACAACCGGATGCTGGAAGTGGTCGGCCCCGTGGACAAATGGCCGAAGGACCGGGCCCAGGCGAAAAGGGATGAATTCTTCCAGGCCGTTATGGCTGCGGAATACCGGTATCTCGAGACCTACCTCATCAAGAACGGATTTGCCGCCGACAGGGCCGAGGCGGAGGACGTGGCGGTGGACATGATCCTCGCCAAGGGAAGGTTCGAGAGCCTCTGCGACGCCTACGGCCTGGAGGGAAAGGACAGGACCATGGCGGTCCTCGAACGGGAAATCCGGATCGAGGCCGAGGTGGCCGCCGAGATAGCCCGGGACAAGGAAATTGCACGGGTGGCTCGCCTCGAAGAGGAGCGGAAGGCGAAGGAAAAGGACCAGGCGGAAAAAAAGGAAGAGAAGCCTGCGGAAGAGAAAACGTCTGCAGCTCTTCCCGCTCCCGACATGCCGGAGGATTACCCCCAGCAGATAGATCCGGCGAGCCGGAAGCCTGTGGAGCCTCCCAAGCCGGCGGTACAGCCGCCAGAGCCCAAACCCCAGCCCGCACCAGCTCCCCTGAAACACGAGCCGACCGCTCCCGAGGTTCCGGTCCGCTGGACGGTGACCCCCCGGCTGATGGACAAAGAGAGCACTTCTTTTGATATTACCGTGACGAACGTCTCCGGGAAAGCCATTCCCGGCTTTTCGGTGTCCCTCGCCCCGCTGAATCAATCCCTGGACGGAGGCGTGGGGTGGGGAAGCCCACCCTCGCCGGGAACCCTCGCACCGGGTGCCTCCGTGTCGGTGACCGCCTTCGCCATGGGCGACGCGAAAGGCATAGCGGTGTCTTTTTCAGGAGGAGGCGCGTCTCTCGGTTCCCTTACCGCACTGTCGGTACACAGCACGGAGAAAGTCGCCGACGGAACGTACAGGGGAGCCGTGACCAACATCGGGAACGGAACGATCACCCTTACCGTTTCCGGACAGTCAGCCCGGGCCGTCATCTCCGGGCAGTACACGGCAAACGGACAGAACGTGAAAATTTCGGCCGGCGGAAGCGGGACCTATGACCCCCGGAAGGGGACCCTTTCTATGAATTGGGCGGGAACTGCCGCAGGATACATGTTGGACGAAGGAGAGAAGTACGACATAAACGAAAGAGTGTCCGGTAATCTCAGCGGATCATTCCACAAGGGGGCTTTTTCAGGAAAATGGTGGGGAGGCAGCAAGTTCGTCATCCTCAGCGGAGAGTGGTCAGCCCGGTAAGTCCGGGGAAGGGGAAGAAATGCGCATGAGGTTTCCGGCGTACCGTGCCGCCGGGTATGTCTGCCTGGAAAGTGGGGGCTATGTCTTCGCCGGCGAGATCGCGATATTCGGCAGGTCCCTCGGGGGCCGTGGCGGCGCAGACAGCGAAGCGATTCCGGCCTGCGGACCTGATTCTCGAACCCACCTTCACCTCCCTCGCCGACGCGGGAAGGCACCACTACTTTTTCCTTCCGGTGAGGCTCATGGTGGAGGACGCCTTCAACATCCCCGGCAGGATGAAGAATATCTCCTCCCCCCGGTGCTCGCGGCCGCAAGCCCGGATGACGAAATCGTCCAGGGGGGAGCATGAAACCATCCTCTTCGAGGCCGCCCGGAAACCGAAGTCGTTCCTGCCCCTGAAGGGCGACCACGACTGGGGTTTCATCGACACCGGCCGGGCGTGCATCGACGGGCAGGATTGTTTTTTCTCCTCACTTTTCGGTGACTGGAAGGTAAAAAATGAAGTAGAATAGTATGCGATTCCCACCGGAGCAAGGAGATGGATTTTCGTGGACTTTTTTGATTCCCTGTTGAAGAACCACCTGTTTCTCATGAGTCTCACCGTGACCCTCGGCATTTTCGTGGGGAAAATCTCCGTCCGGGGCATCAACCTCGGCATCTCCGGTGCCCTGTTCGTGGGGCTCTTTTTGGGGGCGTGGGGGTACACCGTTCCAAACGACTATTTCACCTGGAACCTCATGTTCTTCGTAGTGGCCGTGGGGCTCCTCGCCGCCGAGGACACCGCCCGGGTGGTGAAGCGCTACGGCTTCAGGTTCATCCTCCTCTCCGTGGCGGTGACCGGCATGGGCGCCCTGGCGACGCTGCTCATGGGCATCCTTTTCGCCGGCGAGGCATCCCCCCACATGATCGCCGGAACCTACACCGGCGCCCTGACCAGCTCTCCCGGTCTCGGAGCCGCCCTGGAGGCCACGGGGGGGAACCCCGACGTCACCGTAGGCTATTCCGTGGCCTATCCCTTCGGTGTCATGGCGGTTGTGCTCTTCGTCCAGCTCATCCCGGCCATCTTTGGGATCGACGTGGCGAAGGAGAAAGAAAAGCTCGCCGCTGAAAAGAAGACCGTTTCTCCCGCTGTGGAGGACAGGCGGCCCGAATCCCCCTCCTTTTCCCTGCTCTCCTTCGTTTTCTGCATCCTCGGGGGAACGGTTCTCGGCAGGGTCTCCGTCCCCCTGGGCGGCCTTGGATCCGTCGCCCTCGGCACCACGGGGGGAGCGCTCATCTTTGCCCTCGGGGCGGGGAGCTTCGAGCGCATCGGCCCCTTCCCCATGAGAATGGACAAGAAGGTTCTCTCAGCCATCCGCAGCATCTCCCTCGGGTTCTTTCTCGCCATCGTGGGCCTGAACGCCGGGGGCGGAGTGGTGAAGGCCTTCCTGGAGCACGGGGTCCTTCTCATGGCGGTGGGCGTCTGCGCGGCCCTCGCGGCAGAAATGACGGGGTTTTTCCTGGGGCACTACCTCTGGAAGATCAACTGGATCATTCTCGCCGGGGCGATATGCGGAGCCATGACCAGCACGCCCGGCCTCGGGGCGGCCATCGACGCCACGGGCACCGAAGAGGTGAGCGCCGGCTACGGCGGCGCCTACCCCGTGGCCATCGTCTGCATGGTGCTCTTTACCACCATGCTTCATTCCTTCTTCCATTGAGTTCTTACATGAACGGCCTCTCACCGGCCTGCCCGGAGAGGGGCCGTTTTTTGCGGCTGTTTTGTCAGGACCCCGCCGAAGCCTCGTTGTTGTAGGGGAAGAAATCGTCCCACAGGGCGTCCAGAGTCTCAAGGGTTTTCCGGATGGAGGGGACGGAATACCGTCCGTCCTTCTGCTCGAGAATTCCCTTCTCCTCCAGTTTCCGGACGGCGTCCTTCACCTCGAAGTCCATGACGATGCCGAACTTTTCCTGCATCCATTCCTCGATGCGGTCGTCCAGTTCCTCCATGGTAAAGGGCTGCCCCGACGCATTCCGCTCCGCCAGGAGGAAGTAGTACGCCAGGATGGTTTCCTTGCACTCTTCTTCCTCGGCCTCGTTCACCAGGAAGTCGAATACCCCGGCGTTGTTGTCCAGGTTGTGGAAGTACAGGGTCTTCATGAGCCGGGCCTGGTGCTTTTCCTTGGTGTTCTTGTACGTGGCGAATACCTTGAAGGCGATCATGCCGACAACCGAGAAGGCGGCCAGGATGGGGAAGAGCTTGTCCCGGAAATCGCTCCAGTTGATCGTCCGGCCCAGGAGCAGGGCCATAAGGACCGTGCCCACCACCACCAGAGCCGGAATGACCCTGTTCACCACGCTGAAGAGACCGCCGATGAGGGGAAGGAGTATGAGTCCCTTGTCCACGAGGGTCATGCGGATAGTCACGTCCGGGAAGAGGGTCTCCAGGGTGGAGACGGGAACGTTCTTGAAAACCTTCAGGAAAATCGTGGGCACTTTGGAGCCCCTTTCCGACGGGGGGCTCTGCCGGCCCCCCAGAGCGGCTTCGCCGAGAAGGCGGCGATTCTTCTCCCGGCCCGTTTCTCCAGCCGTCTCCGTATAGTAGTCGTAAAAGGCCTCCACGTCCTCCCCGCTTTTCAGTCTTATGAGGATGAGAAGCCGCTGGAGCATCTCCTCCGTTTCGGGCTCAGGTTTCTTCTTTCTGAACCTGTTCCACCACGCCGTCGGGTCGGGGGATTTGACCACGCTCTTTCTGCCCCGTCGGTAGATGAGGATCTTCTCGTACTTCTCCCTGTTGACTTCGATGTTCAGTCCCTTGGGAGCGGCTTCCGTCATGATTTCGTTCAGTTCGTCCAGGGAAAGCTCCCTGTAGTTCGCCGCCTCGAGAAGCCGTTCGAGGGCATCCACCATGGAGTCGAACCGGGCGGAGTAATCTTCGTCCGGCCCGCAAAGCTTCAGGGTGTCCGCGTCGGGATTGAAAGGGTGGTAGGCGTCCTTGGCCTGCATCAGGGTTCCGTGAAACTCGTAGTGGTAAATGGCCTGCAGCAGCCCGGCGACCCTGCGGAATTTTTCGCTCTTCTCATCCGAAAGGGTCTTTTCGCTGCACAGTGCCTCCACGATATCAGCGGTGCGCAGAGGTATGAATTTTTCCAAAGCGTTGTTCTCCACCATCTTCAGCCCTCCCTTTCAACAGGACGCCTTTCCGAAGCGGTTCTGTCTCCGGGAAGGGAAATAAAAGTCCGCCGGAAGAAAAAGTATTTTCCAAAAAATCGCCTTTAGAGTATATCACGGGAAGAAAATGACCTGGGACGGAATTCTCCGGGGTCCGTCATTTTTCCGTGCCCGGCTTCTGGGAGAGGAGAAATTTCGCGTTCCGCTCCGGGTCACCCACGATGCCCAGGTAGTCGCCCGCCTCCAGGCGGAACGACCCTTCCGGGCCTGTAATCACATGACCGTCCCGCCCCACCGCCACCACGGACACGCCGAAGACCTGCCTGATGCCCGATTCGGCCAGGGTTTTCCCCGCCAGGGGCGTTCCCTCGTGAAGAAAGACCCACTCCATGTTCATGAGGCCGGCGGCGTCCCGCAGCCTGGTGGAAGCCTCGTATTCCGGCAATGCGGTGTAGAGGGGCCCGTAGAGTGCCCGGCGAATGGCATTCAGTTCGTTCCAGACCGCCGTCGCAGGAAAATCCAGGTACAGAAGAACCTGGCGGGCCATTTCCAGGCCTGCCTCCACCTCGGGCCGGATGATTTCCCTGACGGCGTTTTCTTCCAGGAAGGGGATGTGCTCATCGCTCACCGAAAGGGCAAGGATCTTTCCCTCCCTGGTCCGCCGGCGCAGGGCCCGGATGATATCCATGGCGTCAGGAGGATCCTGGGCGGTGACCACACAGAGGCGGGCAGCCTCGGGGGATGCCGCCTCCAGAACGACGTCCTGGGCGGGATTGCCGAGGATCATGGTGAGCCCGGCGGCCTTTCCTTTCAGGAAGCTCTCATGGAGGGGCTCCACGATCACGTGGGCTATCCCCAGGCCCGTCAGGATTTCCGCCATCCGGCGGGCGAAGGTTCCTCCCCCGGCGAGGACCACGTGATCCTTGAGTCCTGCTTCGGGGAGGTTCACCGAGCGAACGGCGGAGGGCTTCCCGAGCTTCAGCGTGAAGGAATAGATAGGGGCGGTCAGGCCTGAGATCAGCGGCCCGAGGATCATGGAGACGATCACGGTGTTCAGCGTGAGGGCGTACATTTCCCGGCCGACGGCCCCCGAGTCGAGAGCCTCCTGGAGCACTATGAAGGCGATTTCGGACACGGGTATCATGCCGAAGAACACCGCCAGGGGAATGACCCTGCCGTAGCCGAAGATCCTGGTCACCGCCGCCAGGATGAGCCCCTTCCCGAAGACGGTCGCGGCAAACAGCCCGAGGACCGTGCCGAACCTTGAGGCGAGGAAGAAGGGATCGAGAAGCATGCCGATGGTGACGAAAAAGAGGAGCCCGAAAATGTCCCTCACGGGAATAAGGTCGCTGAGAGCCCTTCTGCCGTAGTCCGATTCGCTCAGCACGAGACCCGCCATGAAGGCCCCGAAGGCGAAGGACAGGTCGAACAGGTAGGTCAGGTAGCCGATGCCGAGGCCGATAGCGGTGACCGTGAGCAGGAAGAGCTCCCGGGACTCCCATTTCGCCACCGCCTTCAGCACCAGGGGGATATACCGGGCCCCGATGTAGAACATGGCGGCCACGAAAAGCACGACCTTCACCACCGGGAGCAGGATGCCCGAAGCGGAAAAGCCCGTGGAATCGAGGTTCGAAAGAAGCACCATGAGAGGGATGACGAGAATGTCCTGGACGATGGACATACCGAGCATCACCCGGCTCGAAAGGGTTCCGAGCTGTCCCCTGGACGCGAGGGTCTTCAGGATGACCGCAGTACTTGAAGAGACGACGGCTGCGGAAAACCAGAGGGACGGAACGGTCCCCCACCCCATGAACCGCCCGATGCCCCAGCCAAGGGCCACTGTGAAGACTATCTGGATTCCCGTCCCGCCCAGGGCCACCGCTCTGATGGGAAGGATGCTCCTGAGAGAAAACTCGAGGCCGAGGGAAAAAAGAAGAAGGGCCACGCCTATCTCGGCAAGGTTCTCAACCTGGTCCACATCGCTCAGCGTGATCCCCCCTGTATAGGGGCCGACCACGATTCCGGCGAGGATATATCCGAGGATGAGCGGCTGGTTCAGCCTCCTGGCGGCAAGACCGCCGAGAAGGCCGGCGAGGACGACGATGATGAGGTCTGCGGCAATGCCCATAAACTCAACCCTTTCCTGACGATGGCTTATTTTCACATGTTCCGGCGGAAAGTGCAAAATCGGCCCTCCCACCGGGGAAGACGGCAACAAAAAGACACAAAAGTCCTTGACAATTAAATTGATTACCATATAATAAAAATTAAAATGACTGTAGTCAATGCTTAGGTTATAGACTGAAGAATTCCATGTTTTTCTGTCTGCGTTGTCTTTTTCAGGGTATCTTGAAAGGAGGAAGTTCCATGGCTGAAGAAAAAGTATCATGTGCCGTTCCCGCGTCCACCGTTGAAGGACCAAGTTTCGAAACCGCGCCTGCCGCGGAGGTAAAGAAGGAGGTTGTTCGAATGGGTGTCACCGTCGACATGAAGGCGCCGGACTTTACAGCTCCGGCGTATTACAAGGGCAAGTTCACCACCGTGAAACTCTCCGATTTCGCAGGGAAATGGGTTGTTCTCTGCTTCTATCCCGGTGATTTCACCTTCGTCTGAGCCTCCGAAGTGTCGGCGGTCGCCGACCGTTATGCGGAATTTCAGGCTCTCGGGGTTGAAGTCATCTCTATGAGCGTTGACAGCCAGTTCGTCCACAAGGTGTGGAACGACACGGAACTCTCGAAGATGGTGGACGGCGGTGTGCCCTTCCACATGGCCTCCGACGGCGGCGGCGCCATCGGGACCGTCTACGGCGTTTACAGCCCCGCCCAGGGCGTGGATTTCCGGGGCCGTTTTATCATCGACCCGGACGGCGTCATCCAGGCCATGGAAGTGCTTACTCCTCCCGTTGGCAGGAATGTGGACGAAACCCTCCGCCAGGTCCAGGCCTTCCAGCTCGTCCGGGAAACGAGCGGCAAGGAAGTCACCCCCTCCGGCTGGACTCCCGGCGGCAAGGTGCTGAACCCCGGCCCGGATCTTGTGGCCAACGTCTGGAAAGCGTGGAACCCCAAGGACGTCTACGGAAAGAAATAGCCGTTCCGTCATAAAGAAAGACGAAAGCCGCCCCGGAAACGGGGCGGCTTTCTCATGGCCTGCCTTCGGTACGTTTTACAGGTTCTTCGGCTTGAGATGGGCAAGGAAGTGCTTCAGCCCCTTCACCGGGGGCTCGTAGGTGACCTCCAGGCCGTAGCGGATGGTATCGCGGCGCCTGTAGACGTTGACGACGGTCTCCGCCACGTACTCCATGTGGCTGTTGGTGTAGGTTCGGCGGTTGATGGCCAGTCGGTAGAGCTCCAGCTTCGGGAAGGTGCGCTCTCCCGTCTTCTCGTCCACGTTCTCGAAGGCCAGGGCGCCGAGGCCGATGCCCCGGACGGCCCCTTCCCGGTAGATCTCGACGGAGAGCACGTCGGCCGGGTAGGCCCCTTGGGGGATGTGGGGAAGGAAGGCCCCGGCATCGATGAAGACGGCATGGCCGCCGATGGGCTGGATGCAGGGCACTCCGCCCTCGGAGAGCAGTTCGCCGAGATAGCGGACCTGGGCGATGCGGTGGGTGAGGTGCTGTTCGTTCACCATTTCCCGGAGTCCCACGGCCAGGGCTTCGAGATCCCGGCCGGCGAGGCCGCCGTAGGTGGCGAACCCCTCGAAGAGGATGACCCGCGGGACGACCCGGTAGTACATTTCCTCCGTGCGGCACGCCACGAGGCCGCCGATGTTCACCAGGGGGTCCTTCTTGCAGGACACGGTGATGGCGTCGGCGGTGTCCATGGTGGCCTTCAGTATTTCCGCTACGGTCATGTCCCGGCATCCTTCCTCCCGGTTCTTGATGAACCATGCGTTCTCCGCCATGCGGGCGGCGTCGAGGATCAGGGGAATGCCGTGTTTTTTGGCCACGGCGGACACGTCCCGGAGGTTTTTCAGGCTCACGGGCTGGCCTCCACCGGAGTTGTTGGTGATAGTGACCATGATGAAGGGCACCCGCCCCTCGTTGTCTGCGAGGGCCTTTTCAAGCTTGGCGATATCCACGTTGCCCTTGAAGGGGTGCGGATTTTCCCGGTCGAAAGCTTCGTCGATGACGCAGTCCACGGAGGAGGCCTTCGCATTGAAGATGTGCCCCCTGGTGGTGTCGAAGGGCATGTTGAAGGGGATCACGTCCCCTTCCTTCAGGAGGGAACCGAAGACCACGTTCTCGGCGGCCCGGCCCTGGTGGACGGGAATGGTGTAGTCGAATCCCAGTACATCCTTCACTGCCTTCTTCAGGCTATAGAAGCTGTCCGCTCCGGCGTAGGCCTCGTCGCCCATCATGATGGCGGCCCACTGCTGCTTACTCATGGCGCCGGTGCCCGAATCGGTGAGAAGGTCGATGTACACGTCCGCGGACCTCAGGCCGAACATGTTGAAATGTCCTGCTTCCAGCGCCCGTTCCCTTTCCTGCTGATCGGGGACGTGGACGGGCTCCACCATCTTGATGCGGAAGGGCTCGGGGGGAACTCTGGTGACCATGGGGCACACTCCTCCTTTCGGTATTGGGGGAAAAGGTCAGGATTCTTCCAATATTCTATCGCACTTTCCGCCCTTTGTGCCATTTTTTTATCAGGAATCGTGAAAAATTTTTCTTATGGGGTGATCTGTGATATAAAGGCCCAGGTTTCGGAAGCCGGAAGCCCATGCCGGGGGGAAGACGATTGCTCCCCGGCGCATGACGGAGGAGGAAGGGGATGACGACAGTGAAGCCGGAATCGTTTGATGACCAGAAGGAGCTCTGGGAGCGGTCCTATGCGGGGGACAGGGAATTTTTCGGCCCGGAGGAGAGCATCCCGGCCCGTTGGGCGGCGGAGGCCTTCCGGAAGGACGGCGCGGAGCGGATCCTCGACCTGGGGTGCGGCCAGGGAAGGGATACCCTCTTTTTCGCCCGTCGGGGATTTTTCGTGACGGCGGCGGACTATTCCGCCGCGGCCCTGAAAACTCTTTCTGAGGAAGCTGCGGCCCGGGGAACGGCCTCGCGGATTTGCACCGCGGAGGCGGATGTGCGGAAACCTCTCCCCTTCGGGGACGGCTCCTTCGACGGATGCTATTCCCACATGCTGTTCTGCATGGCCCTGACGCTGAAGGAGCTGCTGTTTCTCTCCTCGGAAATCCGGAGGGTTCTCGTCCCTCGGGGACTGAACATCTACACGGTGAGGCACAAGGGAGATGTCCACTGGAAAAAGGGCACCGGCAGAGGGGAGGATATCCGGGAGCTTGACGGGTACGCCGTCCGTTTTTTTGACCGGCAGACAGTGGCCCTGCTCGCCACCGGTTTTTCCCTGGAGGAAGTTGAGGAATTCGAGGAAGGGGACCTGCCCCGGAAGCTGTTCTACGTGGTGGAGCGGAGGCTGGAGATCCCTGTTCAGGGGCCGGTCGCCTGAAAAACAGGCCGAAAAACCGATGCAAGGCGTCCCTTTTGCTGTATAATGGCTGATTATGTCTTTACCCGGAGGATCTGCATGCGACTTGTACTGTACAACATCCGCTACGGCACCGGAACGGGATGGGGCTATCATTTTCCCTTCCCCTTTTCCGGCTGTCTCCGGAAGACCGAGGGAAGGTTCCGACGGATTTCCGATTTTATCTCGAAGCTGAAGCCTGATCTCGTGGGGCTCGTGGAGACCGACTCGGGCTCCTACCGGCAGAACGGGGAGTGCCAGGCCGAACTCATGGCGGCCCGGCTGAACGCCGATTCCGTCTTTGCCTGCAAGTACCACCACGAATCCATAATCTCCAGGGCACCCCTGTTGAAGTCCCAGGGGAACGCCGTGGTGACAATCCTGCCCATTCTCTCGTCCCGGGAGCACTACCTGAGCCGGGGCGTCAAGCGGACGCTCCTCGAGGTAGAATTCCGGGATTTCACCCTGTTCCTGACCCATCTCTCCCTGGGCTACGGCGCGCGGAAAATCCAGATCGGCGAGGTGGCCGACCGGTGCCGCCAGGCGAAGAAGCCCGTCATCCTCGCCGGGGACGGCAACATGTACGCCGGGGAGAAAGAGCTCCGGCCCCTCTTCAGAAAGGGGCTGTTCCGGAACGCCAATGACGGGAATATTCCAACCTACCCCAGCAGACTGCCCTCCCTGGCCCTCGATTTCGTGCTGTACAGCGAAGGCATTGAGATGAAGAGCTTCCGGGTGCCCCGGGTCAGATATTCCGACCACCTGCCCCTGGTCTGCGACTTCACCGCGGAGAGGCAGGACCGGGAGGCGCTGGCCTCATGACGGCTGGAGTGTCCTTTTACTCCTTTTACGAACTTTCCTCCATCGCCATCCGTATTATCACGCTCTGCTACATCCCCCAGCGCCACAGCCCCAACACGGCCATGTCGTGGCTTCTCGCCATCTACTTCTGGCCGTGGCCGGGCTTTCTTCTCTATGCGGCATTCGGCTCGACGGCGCTTCCCCGGGAGAGGATCAAGCGGCACGAGGTCCTGCTCCGCACCCTCGCCGCCGACAAGGCCACCTTCCGCAGAATTCTCGATGACGAATCCCACTGGCTGCCCGAAGAGCTTGTCCGGTTCGGGGCTCTGGGGAAAAAACTGGGGGACATGTACATCACCACGGGCAACTCGTTCCTGCTCATCGACAGGGAAGAGGACTTCCTGAAAAGTCTCTGCGCCGACATCGACGAAGCGAGGGAATCGGTGCACCTGCTGTACTATATCTTCGCCCTGGATTCCATGACGGAGCGCCTCTTCGCCTCCCTTGAAGGAGCGTCGGCCAGGGGGGTGGAGTGCAGGCTCCTTGTGGACGCCCTGGGGGCGAAGGCCTTCCTGAAGAAGGACGCTTCCCGCCTCCGGTCCGCCGGTGTGCGGGTGGAGAAGGCCCTTCCCCAGGGGTTGTTCCGCAGGACGGCCACAACGGCCCGGTACGACCTGAGGAACCACCGGAAGATCGCCGTAATCGACGGCCGCATCGGCTACACGGGATCCCACAACGTCACGGAGCCCTCCTACGGCGGCAAGGCGGGAGGAAGGCTGTGGAAGGATCTCACCCTCCGCCTCACCGGGCCGGTGGTCCTCCAGCTCCAGGGTGTCTTCTTGGAGGACTGGTACGTGGAAACCCGGGAACTCCTTCCCACGGAACGGGTCTTCCCAAGGCCTGAACGGACGGGGCAGGCGATCGTCCAGGCGGTGCCCAGCGGTCCGTCCTACCCGTGGCAGAACTACCAGCGCCTCGTGGTGGCTGCTCTCCACGGGGCGAAAAAACGGGTGGTCATCACGACCCCCTATCTCATCCCCGACGACGAGCTGATCCACGCCCTGGAAACCGCCTCCCTCGGCGACGTGAGAATCCAGCTCGTCATCCCGGAGCGGAGCGACCAGTTCGTCGTCGGTAGTGCTGCCAAGGCCTATTTTGACGTGCTCCTGGACATGGGCGTGGAAATCTACCTCTTCCAGGAAAACATTCTCCACTCAAAGACCATGACCGTGGACCACAGCCTCGCCTTCATGGGGACGAGCAATTTCGACATCCGCTCCTTCGCCCTCAACTTCGAGCTGAACCTCGTGCTCTACGGAACGGAGGAGACATCGGCCATCCGGATGGCCCAGGAACGTTACATCGCGGAATCGCGGCGTCTTACCGCGGAAGAATGGAGCAACCGTCCCCGGGCCCTGCGGGTGGTTCACGGGGTGACCAAGCTCTTCAGCCCCCTTCTCTAGGAAGAGGCGGACAGGGCGAGGATCCCCAAAAAACGTTTTTTTCCAGACGGACAACCTCGCCGGGACCTTCGAGGAACACTCCCTGAGGACGGTGGAGGGCAGCAAAACAGTCTTCGGCGCGCCTCCATGGTGAGCAGCGGGCTGTTTTCCGTCATCAGCTCCGGCGATAGCGGGGGGGGTCGGAGCGCTTCTGGGAAACCCTGCGGCTCCTGCGCTACCGGAAGGTCGGCCCCTGAGGAAAGAACGGCAAGCGGAAACGAAGCCCGGAATGCCCCCGGAGACGGGGGTGCTGGGCGCAAGAGGAGGGATCCATCCTGACAGGAAACAGTTCCCGAGAGAGGAAAATCGGCCTTGCCCTTGGCAGCGGCGCAGCCAGGGGCATGGCCCACATAGGCGTTTTGCGCGCCTTCGAGGAAGCGGGGATCCGTCCCTCCATGGTGGCCGGCACGAGCATCGGGGCCCTGGTGGGCGGCATATATGCCGCCGGTAAGCTTGAGGAACTGACGGAGATCGCCCTCGGCCTCGACTGGAAAAAAGCCGCCGGATACTTCCTGGAGGTCTCCTTCCCCCGCTCGGGGCTTATCGAGGGCACGAAGGTGACGGACTTCCTTACGGAAATCGTGGGCTCCCTGGATATGGACGTCCTTCCGGTGCGGTTCGCCTCCGCAGCGACGGACGTGATGACCGGGAAGGAAGTGGTCATCGTTGACGGAGACCTCGTCTCCGCCATACGGGCCAGCATCTCCGTTCCCGGGATATTCACCCCTGCACGGCGGAACGGGAGCTTCCTGGTGGACGGCGGGCTGGTGGATCCGGTGCCGGTCAGCGTCTGCCGGGCTTTGGGGGCGGATGTGGTCATCGCGGTGGACCTGAACAACGGCCGGGTGAAGGAAGACCAGCAGGACGGGCTCCCGGAGGGAGTGCTCCCCGAAGGCAGACCGGGGCGGAACGGAATAGTCGCTGGGGAAATTTTCGCCTGGCTCGAGAGGAAAACGAAGGGATTCGATGCCGGTTTTCTCGGGCCGGTGAAGGAATGGATGTCCCGGGATCCTACGCCGGGAATTTTCGACGTGCTCGGCAGTTCGCTTCGCATCATGGAAGAGCAGATCGCGTTAGCCCGGCTCGAAATCGACCGGCCGGACCTGCTGATCCGTCCGTCGGTGGGGAATGTCCGCTTTCTCGAGTTTTACCTCGCCGAAGAGATGATCGCCGAGGGCTACCGTTCGGCGAAAGAGGCCCTTGCCGGGGGGACTCTCCCGGAGCATGGAAGGGGCGGTGCTTCCGGGCACTGAAGCTGCGGCGGAAGAGAAGGGACGGAACAGGCAAAAGGGAAAGGGACGACCATGGCGGCAAAACCGAAAGGTCCCTGGTTCCAGCGGTTCCTGATCAACTTTTTCTCAGTTGTTTTGGCCGTGCTCGTCTTCTGGGTCCCGGGATGTTTACGGAGGATATCGAGTCCGTAAGGGGACCCCTTTACAGGGACATTAAAGCACAGCACCCGGATCAGGGCCTGGTGGAAAAATCAAGGAAACCCGCCGAACCTAAATCCGCAGGCGCATACTACACTCTCTTCTTCCCTTCTGCCTGCACTTCGGTGCGGAGAAAGAAAGGAGCGCGAAGCTGAAAAGGGCGAAGACTAACCCTATGAACGCTAATCCTCCAGGGTCATCACTTTTTCCAGGAGGGGACTCCCGGCAAGGTCGGAAGGGAAGAGCACGTTCCCGTAGAAGGGGACGGGGGTAAAGTACGAAGACATCCCCTCACCGAACAGGTCGATGCCGGCCTTTTCGCAGGCCTTCCAGATGAGTTCGGTGCAGTAGAGCGCCTCTTCGTCGTGTTTGTCGAAACTGCCGTCGAAGGACCTTTTCTCGAGAAAAAATTCCAAGGCTTCACCGCTGGCCCGTCCGGCATCCTTCTTTTTTCCTTTCAGCCGGTAGACCGCCGCTCTTTCTATCTCGAAGGGCGAAAGAAATTCAGCGAGGGGCTCCATCTCCACCCAGTCCGATTCAGGGGAGGCATGGACAACATACGGAACGCCTCCCGACCATCTCACCATGCCGCTGTGGAAATAATCGGCGGGGCTTTTGAAGAAGAAGAGAAGGGCCTTGCTCCTCCAGGACTTGCCGTTCACGAAGATGATATCGCCGTTCTGAAACTGTTCCGGCGAGAATTTGAAGGGTTGGGGCGCCGGAAGGGAAAACACACCTCTCTCGTAGCGCAGGGTCATCCCCTCCGCGGCCTTCGGCGGAACCGGCGTCGAAAGGGTCAGAACCCCGTTGTCCGCCCGGAGGATCCATCGGGCTGCGGGAAGGGGAAAGTTCCGCAAATCGAGCAGGGGGTTCAGCCCGGCGATCTCCTTCCTGAAGGCGTCCGTCCGGTCGTGACCGTTGACCCTGATCCCGGGCTTTTCCAGCACGATCTCGCTGCCGTCCTCCACGGCAAGGGGTGACGCCATTTCAACCCGGAAGCGGCCCTGTTCCGTTCCGTAGAGTCCCAGCACCCTGACGGACCCAGGGGTGAATTGAATGGAAATGCTGCCCCTGCTGGCCGGAAAGGTCCCGAGGGCGGCGTTGATATCCTTGTCGAGAAACGCCACTTCCGCATTTGTCCGGAGAACCCCGTTCACCCTGAGGGAATGGCGCCGGCCGTTACGCCACTCGTGGGGAGCATTCAATTCGAGGAAGAAAAATTCGGCGGCGATTTTTTCCACCCGGAGTCCTCCAAAACACGCCCCCCGGATGACAAAGGATGCGTGCCGGATACGGCCATCGCCGTCCGGCGGTTCATCCATGCGGAGTTCGAGCGAATCGGGGTTCGTTACGGAAAGGAGAAAGTCAAAGAGAGCGTCTCCGCTGCCTGGAGCATGGGAAGGAAGGAAAATGTCGTTGCCGGCGGCGGCTGACGAGAGAAGCAGAACAAGGAAAAGGTGCAGAAGGAACCTTCTTTTCATGGGCTTTCCTCCGCTGGAATTCCGCCCGGCGTTCAATAGCGAATGACGTCGCTTTCGGGCCGGGATACAGGAATACCCGGAAGAAGTATACCGTATTTGCCTTTGGCAGTCCATCGCCGCCAGAGCCCCCTAATCCGCAGGCAGAGGAAGAGGGCTTCTGTTTCCCGGATCGTTCCGTCCGGCGCCAGGGAGAGGCGGGCTCAGGAATTGTCAGCGAGGCCGAAGAGGCTGTCCCCTTCTTCCACCTTTCCGGCCATGGATATCAGGATATCGGCTACTGCCGGGTCGAGAATCGTCCCCCGGAACTTTTCGAAATGCGTCAGGACTTCCTTCCGGGTCATGCCGGAGCCACCGGACAAAGAGATGGAGCTGACGGCGATTCCGGTAAAGAGGGACAGGCCGGCTAAGACAAGAATAAAGGTGTTCTTCCGGTGTCATGACGGGCATTCCTCATGCCGCAGACAGGGGAGTCAAATGAAAGGGGAACTGATTCCATTATCCGTTTCTCCTTTCGGATCTCAGGTACCAGATGGACTGATCCAAAGGGACCAGGAAAACAGAGATAAAAAGATTTCCTGTTATAGTTCATGTCCCCTTTCTTACGCTGCTTTTCGTCATATTGTTTACGGGAAAGAGGGCGAAGACTAATATCTTCGCCCTCTCCGGATGCTGTTGTATTCCCGAACGGCCGTTTTACTTCTGCAGCTTTTCGACCATGTCCAGGTTCTGCTGCATCCTCCAGCCGGAAAGTTCGTTCCGGAGCTCCACGCTTTTTTTGTACAGTTCCTCGATCTTAGTCCTGTCGATGGGCCTTTTGCTCATTTCGTTCCGCATCTCGAGAGAGAGTTTCGCCATTTCGGTCTGCTTGTCCCGGATCTCCTGGGGAATTTCCACCGAGGTCCACATGCCCATACGGTCGCTGTTGCCGAAATTCCCCCTCCAGCCCATCATCTGCCGATCGGCTGCTGGGCAATTGTTCCCGAAATTTCCCCTGCCTCCCATCATCCGGCTGTTCCCCATGGGGCCCGCCATCCCGGGGTTTATACTTCCCTGTCCGGGGGCTTCCCGGCACCAGGCCTGGGCGTTCTGCCAGTTCATCATGCCCTGTCCGCCTGCCTGCCTGCCACCCCATCCTCCCCAGGCAAGAGCGCTGCCGACCGTAAGAAGCACTGTAGCACCCACAACCACCGCTATCGTTCCATACATTTTCTTCATCGTTCAATCCCGCCTTTCAGCTTGTGATGAACAAAGGATACTCTCCCCGGCTGAAGGCCGCATGGTCGGATCTGCCGGTTTCACTATTGTAAGAAATGACAATTCCGCTCCAGGGCGTCATGCTACAATCTGCCCATAGGAACACAGCGAAAGCGCTGTCGGGAAGGAGGAAGGAACATGATACGGATACTGCTTGCCGACGACCACCCCCTCACCCGGTCGGGACTCGCGGCCTGGCTGGAAAAGGAGGAAGGGGTGGAGCTGGCGGGAATCGCCTCCGACGGGGAGTCCGCCTGGCAGTCCATCCTTGATCTTCAGCCGGACCTTGCCCTGCTGGATATCGAGATGCCCGGAGCCGGAGGAATAGACATCGCGGCCAGGATACGAAAAAACGGCCTGAAGACCGCTGTGCTGATGCTCACGGCCTACAGCGCCCACCAGTATGTCATGGCCTCTCTCCGTGCAGGAGCGAAGGGGTTCATCCTCAAGTCCGCCCCCCTGGAGGAACTGCGGAAGGCGGTCTTCGACACGGCCCGGGGGGGTTTTTATCTCGACCCCTCCGTATCCCTTGTCGGCAATGACGAGCCTGCCGAAGAACTCTCGGCCCGGGAGAGGGAAGTGCTTATCCTTGCCGGGCAGGGGCTGCCCGCTTCCGAAGTGGCGTCGATCCTCTCCATAACCGAGCGGACGGTGGCGGCCCACCTGACCTCCATTTACGGAAAGCTCGGCGCACGGAACAAGACGGAAGCTATCCTCCTGGCACTGAAGAAGGGGATCGTGCTGCTGGACGAACTCAGGTTTTTGAACGGAGAGAGGGGGTAACGGGTTGAGAAAGAACCTGCTCGTCGTACTCATGCTTCTCGTCACCATCCTCACCGCGGCGGGATTCCTCCTCTCCCTTCACGCCTTCCGTGCCCAGGAGGAGGCCATGGACTCCATGATGCGTTCCTATGTTCTGGATCTTGCGGAGAACTTCGCCGGCGGAACGGCAATGGGAAGAGGCATGTCCCAAAGGCACAGGCCCATGGGCCAGATGCATTTCCGCATGCTCTCCACCGATCCCGCGCTGAGGGACGGCGGAGCGGGGGGTGTCCTTTTGATAGGGCCGGACGGACGGGTCGCCGCGGCGTCGCCCGGAGCGGGGAGGCTCCTTTTTCTCCGGAACGGGGCCGGCCTCTCCGAAGAGCCAAGGAAAGTCCGGGGCGAGGATGGCAATGACTACTACGTGGCAAAGAGGGGACTGGAAGACGGCAGCTACATTCTCGCGGCGGTGTCGAGGACCGTGCTGCTCGCTCCCCTGGCTGAAATATGGAGATTCTGGATTCTCACCACCATGGCCACCTCCGCCGCGATTTTTCTGGGCATGATTCTCCTCTGGAGGTACCTGGCCGTGCCGCTCCGGAGGCTGTCGGAAAAAATCCGGGGAATGCGGTGGGGGAAAGACCATCTTCCGGAGCTCTACAGCGGTCCCCTGTATGAACTTGAATCTCTGTCAGCCGTCATCGGTACCCTCGCGGAAGAGGCGATAGCCAAGGAGGAGCTGAAGCGGCAGTATGTGACCGACCTGGTGAAGGTAGAGGAGGAGACCCGGAGACATCTGGCCAGGGAGCTCCACGACGGGCCCCTCCAGTCGTCCGTGGCGGCCATAAAGCGCATCCAGCTTGCGAAGGAGAGCCTTCCGCCCGACGCGGAAGAATTGCTCCGTCATCTGGATTCTGCCGAAGGAGTCGTTCAGGTCTCGGCAAAGGAGATCCGGGACTACTGCGACGAGCTCTCCCCCTCCTGGATCAGGCTGGGGCTTGCCAGCGCCATGCAGGAGAACGCCGACCGGCTATCCCGCGCCTACGAGGGCCTGGTAATCGACGTGGAGGTGGACGAGGATCTTGACGTTCTTTCCGAAGAAAACTGTCTGGCCCTGGTCCGGATCTTCCAGGAGGCGGTTTCCAACTCGGCCCGCCACGGCAGGGCCCGGTCCGTCAGGGCGCTGCTGAAAAAAGAAGGGGATGCCGTTCATTTCACCATGGAAGACGACGGTGACGGATTCGAGGCGGCTCGGTTTTCCGGCACAGAATACGAAGAGCTCCGCACCACGGGGCACAGGGGCCTTGCCAACATGAACGAGCGCGTCAGGCTGCTGGGCGGAGCCATGAAGCTGGATTCCTCTCCCGGGGGGGGCTGCAGGATCGATATAGTCTTCCCGTTTTCGCCCCGGGGGATTTTTTCGATCCCGGCGTGAGGTCGCGGGACGCCGGGCATACTTTCAGGGAGGGTGATTGAAATGCTGTCAGTTGTGAAAGCGGACATAACGACCCTTATGGTGGACGCTGTCGTCAACGCCGCCAACAATTCCCTGCTCGGCGGCGGGGGAGTGGACGGGGCCATCCACCGCGCAGCGGGACCGGAGCTTCTGGAGGAGTGCAGAAAGCTCGGCGGGTGCGCCACAGGAGACGCTAAAATCACAAAAGGATATCGGCTCCCGGCGAAGTATGTCATACACACCGTGGGACCGGTGTGGCGCGGAGGCGACCGGGGCGAGGCAGAACTTCTCGCATCGTGCTACAGGCGTTCGCTGGAACTGGCATCAGGGGCGGGGGTGAAGTCCATCGCTTTTCCCTCCATCAGCACCGGCGTCTACGGCTACCCGGTGGAACAGGCCGCCCGGATCGCCGTGTCCACCGTGCGGGATGAAATCGTCAAATACCCGGGGATCGAAGAAGTTCTTTTCTGCTGCTTCTCCGAAAGGGACCGAACGATCTACGAAAAACTGCTGGCGTAAATTTTTGCTATTTTGGAGGCGTGATGATGAAAAGACCGGTCCTGATACTCGGCGATCCCCTTCTGCGGCGGAAATGCGCCGCCGTGGAGGATTTTTCCGATTCCCTGCTGAAAGAGGAGATGGAGGATCTCAAGGAGGCCCTGGAGCTCTTCCGGAAGGAGCACGGCTTCGGCAGGGGCATCGCTGCTCCCCAGATCGGCATTTCGAAGCGGCTCATCGCCCTGAACCTGGGGAAGGGTCCCTTCGTGATAGCCAACCCGGAGATCATTTCAAGAAGCCCGGAAACCTTCACACTCTGGGATGACTGCATGTCCTTCCCGGACCTGATGGTGCGGGTGCGGCGGCACCGGTCCGTCAGCATACGGTACCGGGACGAAAAGGGCGCCCTGCAGGAATGGACGAACATAGGTCAGGCAGAATCGGAGCTGCTGCAGCACGAAATGGACCACCTGGACGGCGTGCTTGCCGTTGACAGGGCCATCGGGACGGGAGATATTGTCTACACGGCGGAGTACCGGAAGCACCGAGAGTTCTACGACGGCCAATGCGACTATTCCATTGTCCCCACCATAGAGAGCTGAGTCCTCTCTTCGGAGGTTTCTATTCTGACCCGCGAAAGGAAAGAGCTGAGGAACGAGCACAGAGGCATTGAGGTCATGCCGGACATCCTGGACGGTGCGGCAGAGAAGCTGAGAGACGGAGAGCCTGCGGATTTAGGCCATCTCGACGGGATGACGGAATTCCTCTCCGTCTTTGCCGACACGTGCCATCACGGCAAGGAGGAGGAATTTCTCTTTCCGGGTCTCGAGGCCGCGGGCATCCCAAACGATGGAGGTCCCATCGGCGTAATGCTCAGCGAACACCGGAAAGGGCTGGAGTGCATCGCCGGCATGAAGCGGGGCATCGAGGCCATGAAGGCCGGCGACAGGGAAGGAATCACCCTGTTTGCGGAGAATGCAGGCGAATATACGGCCCTGCTCCGGCAGCACATCCAGAAGGAGGACAATGTCCTCCTCGTCATGGCCGAACAACGCCTCGACGCCGCGAAGGACGAAGAACTCTTCCGGGAGTTTGAAAAACTCGAAGAGGAGCGGATCGGCAAGGGAAAGCACGAAGAATTCCACGCCCTTCTGGACCGCCTGCGGGAGACCTACACCGGCTGAAGCCGGACGGGAGATACCGGGGAAAACCGGAGCTCTTCTTCGGGCAAAGAGTTCTCCTATTCTGAAATGACAATACACTTCCCCTTGCTCCGATGACGGCAGGTGCTTCCGGCTGAAATCAGGGGAAGTGCAGTGATGGATGTTCATCTGAAGACGGACGAGGTCGAGGAACTGAAAAGTCTCACGGTGGGGCGGACGGGGTGCGTCACGGACTACGCCAGGGAGATGTTTTTGGAAGGCATGTCTTATCACAATGCGCCAGGCCGGCGGGTACCTGCACCCGGAGGAAAAGTGACGGCTGTGCCGGAAAAACGGAAGTCCCGGGGCGTTTGGAAACGCCCCGGGACTTTTTTAGTATCTTTGCCGCCGGTTCAAACCGGCATCTTTGCCCTGGAGGGACAGGCCGGCGGCCCTTTATCCCCGGATGCATACCGAGTCCAGGTCCCTCGGGAAATGGTTCAGCGCTTCGCCTGTTCCGTCGGCCCTGACCGCCACGATGTTTTCGATCCTGACCCCGAACTTGCCCGGCAGGTAGATGCCCGGCTCCACGCTGAAGACGTTCCCCGGTTCCAGCGGCTTGTCGTTGCCCTCGATCATGTAGGGTGATTCGTGGACCGCCAGGCCTATCCCGTGACCGACCCGGTTGAAGAAGTACTCGCCGTACCCCGCATCGATGATGACCTGCCGCGCCGCCCTGTCCACGTCCTGTCCCGTGGCGCCGGGCTTCACGGCTGCTTCTCCCGCCGCCTGGGCCTGCCTGACGATCTCGTACACTTTCTTCTGCTCCTCGGTGGGTGTGCCCGTGAAGAAGGTCCGGGTGGTGTCGGAACAGTAGGATTTGTACCGTCCGCCGAGGTCGATGATGATCACGTCGTTTTCTTCGATGACCCTTTGGTCGCCGCCGTAATGGGGCATGGAGCCGTTGGGGCCTCCGGCCACGATGGGAGCGAAGGAAATTTCGTTGGAACCTGCTTCCTCGAAAAACTCGGGAATCTTTTTCGCGATCTGCCGTTCCGTCATGCCCGGCCGGATGAAATCCCGCAGCTTGCCGACTACCTCGTCCACAATGCGGGACGCCTCCCGCATGACGGCCAGCTCATCCTCGTCCTTGCGGGAGCGGAGAGGATCGAGGATGCCTGCCCCATTGCACATCTGGAGGTCCATGGCATCCCGGACGGCGAGCATGTCCACTGCCCTGACGCCGTCATTGAAGGCGATCTTCCCCCCGACGATGCCCAGGTGTTCGCAGCCCCGTCTGAACGCGCCGGTAAAGCCCTCGTGGTCGTTCCATTCGGCATAGAAGGGGACGTCGCCGAAGGCGTTGACCATTTCCTCCCTGTAGAGCAGCGGTGTCATGGCGAAGCAGCGGCCATCCTTCGACACCATCAGCCCCCTGACCCTCTCGTCGGGGTGGGTGTCCAGCCCGCCGATGTACTCCAGGTCCGCTGAAGGGCCGAGGTAAACGGCGTCGAGCCCCAGCTTCTTCAATTCCGCTGCCAGCAGTTCCACTCTTTTCCGATTGATCATTTATTTCCCCCCGTAGTGGTGTTTTTTTGCGGCGCACACCAATCCTTTCCCGCGGCAGGAACTGTCCGGGGAACGGCTGCTGTTTCATGCGGGATGTATTTTTTTCCGCCCCCATCATAATACTTCTTTTGTTCATAATCCACAGAGAGCCCATGCCCGAGGAGGAAAAGAGCGCGGCAGACATATGCCAAATTATAGATCGGCCTATATTGCATACCATAAATTATGCCCAAACCTTTCATATTTCGACACACATATAAACTGTGGTATATTTTTGGTGCGGTTCCATTAGGATTGACTTAAAAATCTGTCAGGAATATTATTGCACCGGCACCATTTTTTCCGCCGGAGCCGCAGGTCAATTTTTTTAATCGAAGGGGAGGGAATTAAATGAAGAAGGTTTTTGGTGTTCTGCTGGTTGCCGCCATGGTCTTCAGTCTTGCCGCACCGGTCCTTGCCGGTCCCGGGAAGGTCGCGATCGTGACCAACACCGTATCGCAGAACGAGGAAGAGTACCGCTCCGCCCAGGAGATGGTCGCAAAGTACGGCGACAGGATCGTCCACGTGACGTGGCCCGACAATTTCATGGCGGAGCAGGAGCAGATGGTCAGCGTCGTCGCCAAGCTCGCCTACGACCAGGATGTGAAGGCACTGGTCATCAACCAGGCCGTACCCGGAACGAACGCGGCGGTGGACAAGCTGCTCGAGACGCGGGACGATGTCTTTATCGTCTACAGCACTCCCCAGGAGAATCCTCCCGATGTGGCGTCCAGAGCCCAGCTCATCCTGCAGCCCGACGAACTGGCCATGGGCAACGCCATTCCGGTCCAGGCGAAGAAGCTCGGTGCGAAGGTCTTTGTTCACTATTCATTCCCCCGCCACATGTCCCAGGTGCTTCTTTCCTCCCGCAGGGAGCTCATGAAGAAGAAGTGTGCCGAGATCGGCCTCGAGTTCGTTGACGCCACGGCTCCGGACCCCACCGGCGACTCCGGCCTTCCCGGCGCCCAGCAGTTCATCCTCGAGGACGTGCCGAAGATGGTGGCGAAATACGGCAAGGATACGGCGTTCTTCTCCACGAACTGCGCCATGCAGATCCCCCTTATCAAGGCCGTCGTCGATACAGGCGCCATCTATCCCCAGCCCTGCTGCCCGTCGCCCTACCACGGGTTCCCCACGGCTCTCGGCATCGAGTCCGACAGCTCCAAGCCCGGTGACCTCCAGCACGTTATCGATGAGACCCGGCGGATCCTGAAGGAAAAGGGCATGTCAGGCAGGCTTTCCACGTGGCCGGTGCCCGTCGCTATGATGTCCACCGTGGCCTCCACGGAGTATGCCTTCAAGGTCATGGCAGGCGAGGTTCCCTTCGACAAGATCGACATAAAGGTCCTGGAGCAGTGCATGGCCGATTACGCCAAGGTCACAGTTTCCGCGACCCCCTACGTTGACGAAGCGGGCAAGAAGTACGACAACTACCTGTTCGTCCTGATGGACTTCCTGACCTACTAGGGCAAAAGAGGCTGTACGAGGTTGATTTTTTGAACAAAAAACGGCATCACGAGCGGTGTCCGGGGACGAATGGATCCTTCAGCGAAGCAGGGGTTTTCGGCGAACAGCTTCAGTGCCGGGAAACCCCTGCCGGGGTTGAATCCGTTCGCCCCCGCTTATTTTTGCAGCCTTCATCCCGATTTTTGATGTACAGGGGGTAATGCGTTGAGCGACAGCCTTCTCCAGTTCAGGAACATATCCAAGAGCTACTACGGAAACAGCGTTCTGACGAACATCAGTTTCGACGTAAAAAAAGGGGAAATTCACGCCCTCATCGGAGAGAACGGCGCCGGAAAGTCCACCCTGATGAACATCCTCTTCGGCATGCCCGTCATCACGAGCACCGGCGGCTATGAGGGCGATGTCCTGATAGACGGAGAGAAAATCAGCTTCAAGTCGCCCCACCAGGCCATGTACGCCGGGATAGGCATGGTCCACCAGGAGTTCATGCTCATCCCGGGCTACTCGATCACTGAAAACATCAAGATCAACAGGGAAATCACCACCCCGAACCCCGTCTCCCGGATCTTCGGGAAACGGCTTGAAACCCTCGATATGGCGTCCATGAACGCCGACGCCCGCAAGGCCCTGGACAGCCTCGACATGGGAATTGACGAATACATCCTGGTGGCGGGGCTCCCCGTAGGGCACATGCAGTTCGTGGAAATAGCCCGGGAGATCGACAAAAAGGGCATCAAGATCCTCGTCTTCGACGAGCCCACCGCGGTGCTCACCGAGACGGAGGCCCGGAATCTTCTCGCGGCCGTCAAACGCCTGGCCGCGAAAGGCATCGGCATTGTCTTTATCAGTCACAGGCTCGACGAAATCATCAATGTTGCCGACAGGGTCACCATCCTCCGGGACGGAGAACTCGTCGCCACCAAGAATATCGAAGACACGAGCGCCGTGGAGATCGCCGCCCTGATGATCGGGCGCAAGGTGGCCATCGACCGGGTTCAGTCCAAGGGGCGGAAGGTTTCCGACGAGGTTATCCTCCGTATACGGAACCTGCATGTGGGCATGCCGGGAGAGATGGTCCGGGGCATCGACCTCGATATCCGGAAGGGAGAAATCGTCGGTATCGGAGGTCTTGCCGGGCAGGGAAAGCTCGGCATAGCCAACGGCATCATGGGAACCTATCCGGCCAGGGGTGAGGTGGTTTTCAACGGCAAGCCCATGACCTTGGGCGATCCCCATGCCGCCATCGCCTCGGGCATCGGTTTCGTCAGCGAGGACAGAAAGGGCGTCGGCCTCCTGCTGAACGAGTCAATTGAACTGAACATCGCCTTCACCGCAATGCAGGTGGGGAACCGGTTCCTCAAGAAGGCGGGCCCCTTCCGCTTCCAGGACGACGCCGGGATTCGAAAACATGCCCTGAATATGATCAAAGACCTCGACATCCGCTGCGAATCCCCCCTGCAGCACGCGGGCAGCCTGAGCGGCGGCAACCAGCAGAAAGTCTGCGTTGCCCGGGCTCTCACCCAGGATCCCGTGTTTCTTTTCGTCTCGGAGCCCACGCGGGGTATCGACATAGGAGCAAAGAAGCTGATCCTCGACCTGCTTCTTAAACTCAACGAGGAGAAGGGAATGACCATCGTCATGACCTCGTCCGAACTGGCGGAGCTGCGGAGCATCTGCGACAGGATCGTCATCGTCTGCGAGGGCAAAGTGGAAGGCGTGCTGCCTCCGGATGCTTCCGATGCGGACTTCGGCCTGATGATGTCCGGCAGCAGGGGCCTGAAAGCGGAAGAAACACCCGAAAGGAGTGCCCATCATGGCTGAGATGAACGGGAACGGCAACAACCATCTGCGGACTTCCGGGAGCCTGTTTGGGGATATCGGCCTCCCAACGGTGATCATCGCCGTCTTCTGGGTACTCACTCTGGTTGCCGGCCATTTCGTGGGGATCTCCATGTCCACCCTCGTCAGCGACACCATCAAGCGGGCCGGGATGAACGGCATCCTCGTCCTCGCCATGGTGCCGGCCATCCAGTCGGGCACGGGACCGAACTTCGCCCTTCCCATCGGGATCGTCTGCGGGCTCCTGGGGCTCGTCACGTCCATTGAAATGGACATGACGGGGATGGCGTGGCTCCTGACATCCTTCGCCCTCGCGATTCCCCTGGCGGCCGCGGTGGGCTACGGCTACGGCAAGCTGATGAACGCCGTCAAGGGCTCGGAGATGACCATCGCCACCTATACCGGCTTCTCCATCGTGGCCCTGATGTGCCTGGCGTGGCTCATGATCCCTTTCCGCAACCCGAAAATGGGCTGGTTCATCGGCAGGGGTCTTCGGGAGACCATCCAGCTCGACGCTGTTGGCGGAGCCCAGATCCTCAACAAATTTCTCCTGTTCACCGTCGGTGACGTGATCGTTCCCACGGGACTTCTTCTCACCTTCGCCTTCTTCGCCTTCCTCGTCCGGCTCTTCTTCAGGTCGAAGCTCGGAATCGCCATTTCCGCCGGGGGAATCAACCCGAAATTCGCCCAGGCTGCGGGCCTGAACATCGACCGGAACCGGATCCTGGCAAACGTGGTTTCCACCATTCTCGGTGCCATAGGCATCATCGTCTACTCCCAGAGCTACGGGTACGCCCAGCTCTACACGGCGCCCCTGATGATGGCCTTCCCCGCCGTGGCGGCAATCCTCATCGGAGGAGCCACGGCCTCCCGGGCGAAGGTTTCTCACGTTGTCATCGGCGTCGTCCTCTTTCAGGGACTCCTCACCACGGCCCTTCCGGTGGCCAACGAAATCTTCGTCGGCACTGACCTGTCGGAAATCATGCGGATGATCATCCAGAACGGAATCATACTTTATGCCCTGACCCAGGTAAAAAGAGGTGTGCAGTAATGGACGGACTCAACAGGAACTCGAACGGCGCCGGCTCCTGGATTCTTGAAAACCTGGTGACCATCATCTTCGTGGCCTTTACCCTTTTCGGCTTCATGGTCTCCAGTGGGGTATCCGTGGGCTACTTTTTCTCAGAGCTTTCCAGCAGGGTCTTCCGAAACTCCTTCCTCGTCCTCTCTCTTATCATCCCGGTCCTTGCGGGCCTCGGCCTCAACTTCGGCATCGTCATCGGCGCCATGTCCGGCCAGGTGGCCATCGCCATAGCCCGATACTTCGAAATGGGGGGCATATCGGGCCTTCTGTTCTGCTTCGCCACGGCCATGGTGGTTGCGGCTCTCTGCGGTTACTTCACCGGGAGACTCTACAACAAAACCCGGGGGCAGGAGATGATCGCCAGCCTCATTGTCGGATTCTTCGCCAACGGCATCTACCAGTTCCTCTTTCTCTTCGTCGTCGGCGTGATCATTGCCGTTCCCGCAACCCACCCCATGATCAAGCCTGACGGAGTCGGCATACGGATGACCGTGGACCTTGTCCCGGTCAAGCAGGGCGGCCTTAAATACGCCCTGGACAACATCTACCAGGTCCCCTTCGTCCACGCGATCCTTGCGGTGGCCATTGGACTGTTCCTGCTGATTGTGGTCCGTTACTGGCTCAACATACGGAAAGGCCGCTCGTACCTGAACAGCCGGTCGTCTCTCATCGTCAACGGGGGCCTGTGCCTCGCCCTTGCGGGGGTGGCGATCCACGCCATGGTGACGAAATCCGAGCTCATGATGGTCCGCAAGGTTCCCGTGGTGACTGGGCTTCTGATCATCGGCCTCTGCGTTTTCACGGTGCTCATCATGAAGACCAAGCTGGGCCAGGATTTCCGGTCGGTGGGGCAGAGTCAGCACACGGCGGAAGTTTCGGGGATCAACGTGGACAGGACGAGGATCATCGCCACCATGATCTCCACCGTGCTCGCCTCCTGGGGGCAGATCATCTACCTGCAGAACATGGGCACCCTGAACACCTACAACGCCCACACCCAGATCGGCATGTTCTCCGTGGCGGCCCTTCTCGTGGGCGGCGCCTCCACCTCGAAGGCCGGCATAACCCACGCCATCTTCGGGACCATCCTCTTCAACGCCATGTTCATCATGTCGCCGGAGATCGGCCAGTCCCTCTTCGGCCAGGCCCTACTGGGCGAATACTTCAGGACCTTCATGGTCTACGGCGTCATCGGCGTGGCCCTCGGCATCCACGTCTGGAAGGCCAACAAGAAGAGCCGGATCGTGGTAGAATAGCCCACTCTGCACCATAGGGAAACAGCTCCCCCCGCCTTTTCTTGCCGAAAAAGGCGGGGGGCGTTTTTTGTACCGTTCATTTTACTGATTTCTGCCGGATATTTACGCAGGGAAACCGCCGGGAAGGACGAAAAGGCCCGCATCCTGAATGTTTCTGAAGCCCGACGCCGGTGGCGGTGCGGATACCTCGTCTTTACGCTCTTTGCCGCACTCCGGGACAAGCGGCACCTTCCTGATGCTGCCCCTGTGCGTGGCGGCGATTATTGCGGATTTTCCCCGCCCTTCAAAACCATTTCCTTCGTTTGAAAAAGAAAAGCAGGCTGAAGGCTACCATGAGCATGACAGCCCAGGCCAGGTAGTAGCCGAAGGGCCATTTCAGCTCGGGCATGTGTTCGAAGTTCATGCCGTACACTCCGGCGATGAACGTCATGGGGATGAAGATCGTGGAAATGATGGTGAGCACTTTCATGATTTCGTTCATGCGGTTGCTGACGCTGGACAAATAGGTGTCGTGAATGCCGCCCAGAATGTCCCGAAACGTCTCCACCATGTCGATGACCTGGATGATGTGGTCGTACAGATCCCGCAGAAAGACCCTGGTTTCCGGCCGGATCAGGACAGTTTCACTCTTTTCCAGTGCGCCGACCTCTTCGCGAAGCGGCCATACGGCCTTGCGGAAACTCAGAATTTCCAGTTTCAGATGGTGCACATCCTGAATATCCCCCGGTTCTGGGTGGGCCAGGATACGGTCGTCCATGTTCTCGATCCGGTCCCCGATACGCTCCAGGGCCAGAAAATAATTATCCACGGCAGCGTCCATGAGAGCATAGGCCAGAAAATCCGCTTTCATCGAACGGATTCTGCCCTTTGCGTTCCTGATCCGCTCCCGCACAGAGTCAAACACGTCTCCTTCGTGCTCCTGAAAGGAAATGACATAGTTCTCTCCAAAAATCAGGCTGACGTGTTCAATTTCGAGCCTGTCTGCTCCTTCATCGTAGACCATCATTTTCAGAACGGCATAGACATAGTTCGGGAATTCTTCAACTTTCGGCCGCTGGGAGGTGTTGACGATATCTTCCAGCGTCAGCGGGTGAATGTCGAAGTGTTTCCCCAGCGACTCTATCAGCGCGACGTTATGGATGCCGTTGACATTGATCCACGTCACCCCGGGGGCTGCGGAGCAGTCCCGGCATTGATCCGGAGAGACATCGCCCATTTCACTGAGCGTCGATACATCATACCGGATGATGTCGATGCGGGCATTCTCCACCTGTTGTTCTCCTATGAAAATCATGGTGCCGGGCGACATGCCTGCCTTGGATCCATATCCGGCGTGTTTCCTTCGTTCGCTTCTTTTCGAGGACATTTTTTCTCTTTTCACCTCTTCTTTTTAATCGGTCCACTGACGGAGACAAACCGGTTTTCGTCCCCCCGTTCGGACCGGCTGTTTCGGGAGAGTGAAACAGCGTTCGGTGGTACTCCTGGGGCTATGATACGTTTCAGGCGGCCAGTAATCAATTTTTTTTCGAAAACCGCTCCTACCGTCAGGGCAGAAAACCATTGAAACGATGGATCGGGCAAAGAAGAAGTGCGGCTGCCCGCAGCTTTTTTCACCTCTCGCCTTTTTTGCCTTCCGTGCAAGGTCCAAAATGCCCGTGACGGCGGTACCATGTTTCAGCTCTGCCAAAAGGAGGGAATCACGCCATGAAACCAAGAATCAACATGATCACTCTCGGTGTTCGGGATCTCGAGTGAGCGGTAAAATTCTACGGGAAGGGACTTGGCTTCTCCCGGATGGAAATGCCGCCGAAAGTTGCCTTTTCATCATCCACGGCGCGTGGCCGAGCCTGTACCCTCGGGAGGCGTTGGCTGAAGACGCCCAGGTTTCACCTGAGGGCAGCGGTTTTGAAGCCTTCACCCTGGCCCGCAACGTTCAGTCCGAGGCGCAAGTGGACGAAGGCATGGCACAGGCTGTCCGGTCCGGCGCAACGGTGGCGAAGCAGCCGGAAAAGGTGTTCCTGGGCTCTACAGCGGATATTTCAAGGACCCGGGGGCCATTTTACACCCCCCATTTCCGGATCCGCCCCAGTGATGACCAGACGTAAAAAAAGGAATTGCTGTTTTGAATGAAAGGAGGCCCGTTATGGCTATTCTGAATCCTGTCTTCATCGGACATGGTTCCCCGGAAAATGCGATTGCGGATAACAGGTATTCCCGATTCCTCAGCGCCTATGCGAAAAAAATCCCGAAGCCTGAGGCCGTTGTCGTCATTTCAGCCCACTGGCAGACCAGGGGGACGTTCATTACGAGCGGCGGAAACCCCCAGCAGATTTATGATTTCTGGGGCTTTCCGGACGAGCTGTACAGGCTCGAATATGCGCCCGACGGTTCCCCTGAAATCGCAGCCATGATCGCAAACGCAGGGCTGGGGGTATCAGAAGACCCGGAGCGCGGGATTGACCATGCCGCATGGGCGGTGATCAGGCATATGTATCCGGAGAAAGACGTTCCCGTGCTGGAGATGAGCCTCGACGTCAACAAAACTGAAGAAGAGCATTATGAAATGGGGAAGAGGCTGGCGAAACTCGGTCGGAACGGGATATTGTTCATGGGAAGCGGGAATATGGTTCATAATTTACGAAACATCAGCTTTGACCAAAACCAGAAGCCGTTCCCATGGGCGATGAAAGCCGACCTCTGGCTGAAGGAAGCGATAGAGAGCCATGAGATTGAGAAGCTCATTTATTACAGGGAGAAAATGCCCGACTACAGAATGTCCATTCCGACGGACGAACATTTCCTCCCGCTGCTCTATATCATGGGAATGAGGGCAGAGGGGCAAAGAGCCGGGACAATATTCGAAGAGATACAGAACGGCAGTATTTCCATGAGATGCATAGAGATCGGATGACAGACGCCGGATGCGAGAAAATCCGGGGATACCTTGGGACCCGTAAGGAATTAACCTGAACCGTCTTAACAAAGGTACCCCCGATGTATACGATAACTTCTGGGTGATGTAATTTAACGTTGCGATTGAATCCGCCGCTCCGGATAGGCGACA